>CAYGIM010000008.1:0-14346 GCA_964349895.1 uncultured Candidatus Peribacteria bacterium
TGCATCATCTGCGCAACAATATCGATGACCATCGCAATAGTATCCTGATTGTAGGCTATCAAGCAGAAGGAACGCTCGGAAGAAAGCTCGTCGAGAAGGTAAACCCTGTTACGATCTTTGCGGAGACTCACTGGGTAAATGCTGAGGTCCACATCCTCAACGCCTTCTCTGCTCATGCAGACAAGTTTGAATTGGTAGAGTACGCAAAGAACGTAAAGGGTATCAAGCATCTCTTTATCGTCCACGCAGAAACCTCTCAGGCAGAGAAGCTCAAAGAGCACCTTACAGAAGCCGGTGTTTCTCCTGACATCCAGATCCCCCAGCCGCACAACGAGTACGAGGTCTGATCCGTCCCCTTGGGACGGATGTCATTGCGAGGAGTTCTGAGTACTCTCAAAGAACGACGTGGCAATCCAGGGCAAGAGCAGAAAAGACATTCACATGGAATGTCTTTTCTTATACTGCAAACATCCAATTTTATACCACATCTTATATATTGAACTATCGGCATAATCCTGGATTGCCGCGTCGAATACTCCTCGCAACGTGTCCGCCGAAGTTATACGAAGGCTGGATGACATAGAAAGAATCACTCCCTGTCATACGGCAAGATGTCGCGCAGCTTACGAAGACCTCGGAACAAAAGAATACGTACATTTCCTTCGGTAAGCCCCAGCACATCTGCGATCTCTACATACTCAAGCTCGGCAAAGAAACGCAGCATGATCGGCTGTGCATACTTGTGAGGTAGCTGCTCAACAACCGCTCGCAAGTGCTCCTCTGAAAGCTTCGTACCAACAGAGATCTCTTGTGATTCATCCCCCGAGAGCTCGTACTCTACCTCATCGAGCGATATAAGATCCTTTTGCTTGCGGTAGTAATCAATAATCATCCGGTAAGCGATCGTAAACACCCACGCCTCAAAGCGCGATGTGCCTTTATGGTACTCTCCGATCTTTGCCCATAGGCGAAGAAAAATGTCGCTCACAAGATCATCGACATCCTGACGATCAATCTTGTATGAGACGTAGCGATACACACGGGGGAATAGAAGATCAAAGAGCTCACGAAAAGCATCTTCGTTTCCCGACTGTACCTCCAAGACAAGCGCATCAATACGCTCATCTCGCTGAAGATCTCGTTCCATAGGCATGAGACAACTAACGATTTCCTTGTGATGATGCTACTTTTCGAAGCACTATTATGCGCTGTATTAAGAAAAAGGCAAAAATAAACGAGGTCAGTAAAGCAGCAAATAGTAAGGCGTGAATGCTCAGAGGAAAGCCCTCAATGACCAAATAGGTAAAGCGGCCATACACACCATCCAACCATATCTTCACGAGATACCAAAACACGATTGGTACGATAAGCGGCAACGTAAGTTTCTTGGTGTACGGGATCAGCCAGTAGCCCTGCAGTGTATAGAGCCCGACAAATACCATGTTGCCCAGTATCAGCCAGCTAAATCCATGAAGTAGCATGTAGGTGGGATAAAACAAGAGGTTCATGATGCTATACATGATGAGACCCAATACGGTAAACGACGCCCAAGTAGTTTGGCGTTTACCTGCCAAGATAAGCATATATACGACAGCCGTAAGCGTAGGAAAAAGAGGACAGATAGGGACAAAAAAGAGCTCAGCAATAGGAATACGGGCCAGCTTCTCCCAGTCATACACAAGAGCACACACACCACAAATCAGGTTGATCAGTGCTAAAGTGTACAGCCAATTCCTACTATTCTTTTCATCTATATTACGCATAGGAAATTGTAAGATATCACCAAGAAACAATATTACAGCATTGTTCATTCAAGGCTGTCATTCCCGAGTACCCATCGGGAATCCAGGACCATGTATGTTTTGTTAATGCATTCTTTTTCTTTCTGGATCCCGGATCGCGACAGAGTACTATCTTGTCCGGGATGACGAGACCCTCATCTAATCTTTATATTGCGGAAGAATATCAATCCCCAGCTCCTTGAGCTGCATATCAGAAACGGTGTTCGGAGCGTTCACGACCAAGTCCTCGCACTTACCGTTCTTGGGGAAGGTGATCACTTCGCGGATACTTGGCTCATCGAGGAAGAGCATGAGCATACGATCTATACCGGGCGCAAATCCCATATGAGGAGGTACACCATACTCAAATGCCTTTACCATGTGTCCGAAGTTTCTCATCACGTCCTCTTCGCTATACCCTGCGATCTCAAATGCTTTCATAAACACCGCGGGATCGGCATTTCGCACAGCACCAGAAGAAAGTTCGAGACCATTGGCAATGATGTCATACTGATACGCCAAGATATCGAGAGGGTCTTTTTCCATGAGCGCCTCCATACCACCCTGCGGCATCGAGAATGGGTTGTGACAAAAGTCGATCTTACCTGTCTCTTCATTTCTCTCATAGTGAGGGAAGTCTACGATCCACGCCCAGGCTACGAGATTCTTATCAATCAGCTCGAGATGCTTACCGAGATACAGTCGCAACTCTCCCAGCGCCTTGCAGACAACAGAGTCTTTGTCTGCACAAAAAAATATCACATCGCCTTTCGTAGCACCCATCGCAGTCGTGATAGTGTTCAACTCCTCAGGTGTGAAGTATTTGAGAATCGGAGACTTTGGTTCGTCCTCATACGTAATATACGCCAAGCCTTTTGCTCCTTGTGCCTGAACCAGAGGCGTGAGCTTGTTGTCGATAAAACTACGAGACACTTCTGTAAACTGTTTTACACATATCGCTCGTACAGCTCCTCCGGAATCCAGTGCATCACGAAACACCTTGAACTCACAGTTCTTGATCACTTCTCCGAGGTCCGTGATCTTCATCTCAAACCGAAGATCGGGTCGGTCAGATCCATACTCAAGCATTGCTTGTCGGTACGGTATACGCGGGAAAGGCATCTGCTGAACCTTCTTGTGCGCAAAGTTTTCCGTCAGGTCGACGAAGAGAGGCTCCATCATCTCAAAAAACGAGTCCGGAGTCATAAAACTCACCTCCACATCCAGCTGATAAAACTCTCCGGGACTGCGATCAGCTCTCGGGTCTTCGTCACGAAAGCATGGAGCGATCTGGAAGTATCGATCGAGTCCTCCGACCATCAGAAGCTGTTTGAACTGCTGTGGTGCTTGAGGCAGTGCATAAAACTTACCCTTATGAAGTCGGGAAGGAACAAGATAGTCACGTGCACCTTCTGGGGAAGAGTTGGCAAGGATTGGTGTCTGGATCTCGAGAAAGTCACGAGCAGAAAACCAGTCACGAATCCGCTTGATCATCACGTGTCTCTTGATCACATTGTCGCGGAGTCGCTCACGTCGTAGATCGAGAAATCTATACTCGAGGCGCAGATCCTCATGGACGTTTTGATCTGCCTCTCCAAGGCTGTGATACGTGATCTCAAAAGGCGGCGTCTTTGACCGAGACAACACCTCACATCCCGTGACCAAGATCTCGACATCTCCGGTAATAAGCTTCTTGTTGTTCTCACCATCTGGCCTTTTTCGGACATCACCCTCGATACGGATCACATACTCACCACGCACATCATTTGCCACCTTCCATGCATCTGCTGACTGCGCAGGGTCACATACCAGCTGTGTGATGCCATAACGGTCGCGCAGATCGATAAAAATGACTCCTCCATGATCTCGCCGGGAGTGTACCCAGCCAGACAAGATAACGGCCTGTCCTGCATGCTCTGCTCTGAGCTCTCCACATGTATGTGATCTATATTCTCTCATATTGATATCTTCAAAAGTGATTGTATAGCCACTATATAAACGAATAGGGGTTCTTACAAGCCAAAGCGTGTCTCAAAGCCATAAGACAGTTGAATCAGAGACCGCAGATATGGGACAATATCGATAGCAGATCACCAAAACAAAAAGTATGTCTCAAAACAACTCTGCCTTTCAAAGCAGAAAAGAAGACCTAGAAACATTCAACCAATTCCGAGAGATCCAAGAGCAGTTGAGGTTGATCTTTTCAGAAAGACTTTCAGGTCAAGAGCTTGAAAGTGAAGTAGCAAAGAGACTCCTGGATATTCAAAAGCACCCATATGAGATGATGGTCTCTTTTCAACGCCAGGCCGATAAGACCGCGGATAAAAACCTTGGAGAGAAACTACAGACGTTGATAGAACTTATGAGTCCCTATGCAAACAAACCCGAGCAAACAAAAGAGCGCCACCCAGAAACAGCCAAGGCAAAGGTCATTACCGGAAAAAAAGTAGAAACAATTCTCAACACCGAAGAAGCAAGTCACATTGAGATTCTTGTAAGCATATATCAAATGCCAGAAAGCGATATAAGACTCATAGATACTGCACAGGCAAAAGATATAGCACGCTCTCTCTATGATCTGAGTAAGATCATGAAGAAGCCAGCAACATACCAAAACGTTCTCTACGCCTATGGCCAGATGATTGGAATCAATGGTCCGAATAATAACATCGTCATTTACAAGGCCATCGAACAGTCACAGGCGAAGCTTGAAAAGATATGCCAAAGAATTCAGACACTTCTTCCCAACGACCCCATCTACCCACCAGCCCTCAGAGATCTTATGGAAGAGTTGACGACTATTGCCAAGAAAAGAAAGGAACAATCATCCCAATAATTCTAGGAGATTGCGTGTCTCGCAAATCTGATTTAGGGGTATGTTTTCTCTCGTCTTCTTTATACGAAACGTTCTTTGGGTAGGAAAAAAGGAATCATGATCAATCGAGTATGTGAACGATTTCTGTAACATCTCAGTAAGAAGGGAGATCAAATAACATGAGATGGGAGAATTGTCGGCAATAAGAACCTCGGCATATCTATACCACACAGACCATAAGTCCTCTATTCTTCCAGAAAAGGAATGCTGTGTACTCGGAAGCCTCGTATCGGAACGGATAGCACCAATCTTTTCTATCTTGAGAGAAAACTCATACACAAGCTCTGCAACATGCAGAATCATCTTCCCCTCATATACCTTACTTTTCCGTAAGTCGTTTTGAGCAATATGGATTTCCACATCGCAAAGAATCCCTTCCGGTTTCTTGAACTCGACCTGATTGTTCTCTGATGGTGTTCTCTCCATAGAAACAAGGCAATAATGCACCCCTTGTAGCATTGTGAAATATCAAAGTCAAGCAAGCAACAACTTTTGACGTCTCGCTGTAGAGCTCTATACTCTGGGGTAACAAAAACAGAAATGGAGCAAACATATGAACGCACAATACTTAAAGGTGCACTCGTCAATTATCTATCCAGTAAAATCTGCGGGAGGAATCCAGTTACAGAGCAACGTCACTGTGGTACCGACGGGATTGGATCAGGATCGAAGCATCATGCTGGTGGAACCAAAGACTGGTATGATGATCTCTCAAAGAAAAGATTCCAAGCTTGCCTTGGTGAAAACAGAGATTATGGGAAAGATGCTACGAGTTTCTACGCCAGATGGCCAAGTTCTTCCCATCAACCTTTACACACTTCCGTCAGAATCGCTGACTCCCATAGAAGTCACTGTCCATGACGACGTGTTTCGGATTGTGATCGCGCCCGAGATCATCTCCCTATGGTTCAGTACATACCTAGAAAGAGATGTCATCGCCTGCTACTTTCCTCGTCAGCAAGAACGAGTCAGAGAAACAAGCTCGGTAGACAAACCTTTTGAAGTATCAGGTGCAGATGGATATCCTATCCATCTGATATCAACAGCCTCTATCCGCGATCTCAATGAACGAATTGGATATGCAAGTGAACCCATGACGATAGATCGGTTTCGACCCAATATCGTCATCGAGAATTGCGAGCCCTACTTCGAGGACACCCAAAGAACACTGAAGATTGGTTCTGCAATCATCAAATGGGCAAAGTGCACTCCGCGATGCCACATCACGCTTGTAAACCAACAAACTGCCAGAAAAGGCAAAGAACCCTTACGGACACTGGCAGACTACAAAACACGAGAGGATGGAAAGACGGTCCTTGGATCCTACTGGGTCGTTACCCAACCAGGCACATTCAACGTCGGGGATCCTGTTCTCGTCTTGGAATACGGAAAGTTCTGCTCCTCCCGTCATCCCGGAGTACCCATCCGGCTGTGCCAGCCATAACTCGTAGAGTGAAGGCTGGGATCCAGAAATAAAAAACAAAACAGAAAAGAACACTGTCCTGGAAATCCAGGGCAGTGTTTTAACGTTATCATCATATACTCTACAAGATCTTCGCCATCATATAGAGATCCTTGTACTCATCACGAATACATACCGCGTCTTTTCTGACACCCTCGATCTCAAACCCCATCTTTTCGTATAGCTGGATTGCGGGCGTGTTGCCTGTATCAACTTCCAGCTCGAGCCGGTGGAATCCTTGTTTTTGCGCCCACGAGATAATCTGCTCGAAGAGTTCTTTTCCCATTCCCTTCCGGTGGTGTTCCTTCAAGATACCGATTACGATAGTTCCCGTTTTGGAGAGCCTCTGTAATCCACCGCCAAAACACATACTATACCCCACAAGCTTACCTCCTAGTTCCGCAACAAATACAGCCTGGGTTGGATTTGCGACAACTCCCAAAATCCATTCATGATGTTTCTCTCGACCCGGCAGTTCATCTGCTTCGCGCAGCATAAAGTCCGTCTCCCTATCTATAAGCCCACGAAGCGTCAACAACTCATCTGAGTCCGAAACAGTAACCTCACGGATAATAAGATCAGTCATTCAATTGTAGTAATATCTATAGGGAAAGCCTAGATCATATACCTCTTAGCGTCCAGAAAGAAAATTGAGATATGCAAAACAGCCGTGTAAGTACAAGTACCCACACGGCTATTGAAAGAAAGTATCTCTGTATTTATGTTGCGGACTCTACGTCGTTGGCGAGACCGTCAATCTCTTTTGCAAGCTCCACATCGACCAGAGGGGCAGAAAGAAGCTTAAATGATGAGGCCAAAGGCAGCTGGTTATAGATCGCTGACAAAAGGCCTTCCATATACTCCGCCGAAGCGGTTTCATCCTTTTCCGGAAGATCAGTTGCAAGATCCACGACACACCTTTCCCAGGCGAACTCAAATACTTGGCCCGCATTTTTAAGTGCATCTTGAGCAACAAAGAATGTAGCCATGAATTCAGGCTCGACATCCGGAGCCTCGATGCTTTTCACAAGCTTGTTCAGTTTTGATAGACTGTGGGATGTCTCCATATCTATCACCCAGCATAAGGCTCGCTCTTTCTCGGCGTTGATATATGCCTTCAGGTCTGCCATAGACTTGTCCAGCTTATCAACCTTTCCCCTGAGGCGCCCAAGAAGTTTCTTTGCTTCAAGTATCTGAGCACTGCTTTGCTTGTTCTTTACTCGAGACTTTTCGTAAGTCTCTTCAACTTTTTGTATCGCTAACTCCAATTCACGCGCAGTAGACGCCGCTTTGGACTTCAGATTTGCAAGTGGGCTATTGTGACCGACCAGCTCATCTTCGATCTCAGTATAAAGTCTTGTCATAGGCTGCCGATGCTGTCCTCTATAATAGAGTTTGCATCGTTCTGCTTGTGTTCCAAGAGGCTCGAACTCAGGTGCATCTACGTTCCCCAAGTACAAGTACCGGATTGCCACTGACAGAAGTGCCCCAAAGAGAGGTGGAGCAAAAGACCAGGCAGGAAGATCATGGGCGTGAAAGATACCGTAGAAAGCGACACCAGAGGAGAAAGTACCGAGGAGCAACACATAGTTCTTTACCTTACCAGCATGCCTCTTCCATGCTGCAACACTTGTGATCCGGCTATCTTGATATGCCGTAGGAGGAACCAAGAACCTAAGCGGTGGCTTGGTCGTCGGTATCGAATGATTTCTATCAATATTTCCCCGTGTCTGTTCGGAACTCGTCTCATAGCAAAGCTCCCAAAAATCCTCTTCTGTCATCTCCGACTTCAGCTTATCAATGATCATGGCTACTCACCTGCTTTTATTTTCTTTGCGGCCAAGATATATCAACCCAAGACTGTGTCAATGCTGGAGCTCTTCCCTCAGATAGCATAAAAACAGACATATAACCATTTCTTCCACTACTATCACTGCCAGGAATTATACGCGACCGTGTATAATTCCTGGCATATGGAAATATCAAACAATACCGGTCTCCCTAGTTAAAGATCCGCATGCAAGATAGCCGCTCCGCCTACCCAAGTATCTTCTCAAATCTCGCCTTGTCTTCGTAGGGCCCGATGATTGCAAGGTACATACGACTGCGGGCAAAGAGCTCCTTTGCGATATGCGCAATCTCGTCTTTGGTTACCGCATCGATCTTTTTCATGTACTCACTTGGTGGCAAGATGTGCTTCTCCATAAGCTCGTGCTCTGCATAGTACATAGCGACCTCTTCGGTATCTTCGAGACTGAGTGTAAGCCTTCCCTTCATATACTCTTTTGCCTTCATCAACTCTTCGTCAGTGACACCATTCTTGACTACGTCATCGTACTGCTCGAGAATAGCCTCGATTGCTTGATCAATCTTGTCTACCGTCACACCAGCATGTGTATAGATTAGGCCCGTATCTATAAATGACTCTGCATAACTCGAGATATGATACGCGAGCCCGCGCTGCTCTCGGACCTCTTGGAACATACGAGACGACATGTTGCCACCCATGATCGAGGCAAGCACCTTTGCTGCTGTCCTGCGCTCATCATGAAGATCATAGGAGAGGCCTCCGAGTATCAAATGTGTCTGTTCTGTCTTCTTGTTGGTCAGATGAACTCGCCCGTTTGATTTACCAAGCTCTACAGGCAAGCACGCCCTAGCCTTCTCTCCCTCAGGAAATTGGAAGTACGTGTTCATCAAGCTCATCACTTCTTTTTCTGACACATTTCCGGAGAAAACGATCACAGTATTGTCAGGGGTATAGAGAGCATCCATATACTTGATGAAGTCTTCTCTCTGAAGACTATAGATCGTGTCTTTCGTGCCCACCTGATCCCATCCAAGCGGCTGATCACCAAAGACGAGCTGCTCGAAATCCCAACCCACCTGGGCCGACGGTGTATCTTGATACATGTTGTACTCCTCGTAGATCACTCCCCTCTCTTTGTCTATCTCTTCGGGCTCAAAGCGAGAAGCAAGAAGCATATCAGAAAGCACATCACACGCACGCTCGACATGCGTCTTACGGATCTTTACATAGTATCCCACATACTCTTTCCCCGTGAATGCGTTGTATGATGCCCCCACACTATCAAGAGCCTCGGTAACTTCTTTTGGATTTGTGTACTTAGCGGCTCCTTTGAAAAACATGTGCTCGAGGAAGTGAGCAATACCACTGATCTCTTTTGTCTCATAGCGTGAACCTGCTTCTACGAGAACCAAGACTGTCACACTCTCCACCGCCTCGTTTGGCACATGAATCACGCGAAGCTTGGATGGATACTCTATTTTGTTATACATAAGGGTTACGCAAAAAAACTAAAGCGAATGACTCTGTCATTGCGAGTACTCGAAGCAATCCATCTGGCTCATCTTAAAAACCGGATTGCCGCGTCGAGTACTCCTCGCAATGACATACTGGAAGTAGTATATCAGCCTTATAGAAAAGAAAAAGCCGCCCTGAATTTGTCGAAGAGCGGCTCTTTCTATAGAAGAAACCTCAGAACTACAGAGAGTTGTCTACAGACTCACCTGTTGAGTCCGACTTGATAGCATCAGAACCAGATGCACCCCTACATATCTTTATCTCTGATTTAAACGTCTTCCACGCGGATTTTTTTGCCTCATTAAATGTTTTCTTTGCGCTTCTAACGACTGTTCTAAATGCCGTCCATACTGCATTTACTTGTCTCTTGATCTCACTTGGGACCGAGGAGCTCCATGCAACCTCCAAACCAGTATATCGATCATTGCCTGCGTCGCTAATAGCTTCTGAGTACGTTGCCCAAGCACTACCGACAGCACTCTCCCTCTTGAGAACAGCTGTTTTAGCACAA
The DNA here is from genome assembly GCA_964349895.1 of uncultured Candidatus Peribacteria bacterium. Lineage (GTDB taxonomy): Bacteria > Patescibacteriota > Gracilibacteria > CAYGIM01 > CAYGIM01 > CAYGIM01. Next base: position 9,955 of record CAYGIM010000008.1, read on the forward strand.
GCAATATCCTCCGCAGTCATAGTCGCTCCACTCCCGGCTCGCGCAGTGCTTCCTGCTCGAGTACTCATCTGGGCAGAGACAGAAGAAGAAAGCAAAAGTCCGAGAGCTAACGCAAAACCCATCAGGAGAGAAATAGATCGTTTGGTCATACAGATAACATTAAATAATACGTAACGGCATAAACGCACCTAATCATACCTTGCCTTTATGCATATGCAAAGCACTAATCCACCCCCATCTGCTCTCGAGGGAGAAATGTAGCGTACACCTTTGGCCGAAACTCTCCAACGTTATACAACTCGCGTCGTCGCTGATTACGTGTAGCAAACTGCCACTGTCCTTGATGTTCATTATCCGGTAATGCATCGGCTACATATATACGCTTACCGACCGCCCGATCATCTGCAAGAAAGTCAAAAGAGACAAACGACTTACCATCTGAAGCAGTCTGGAAGTTTGCAGGGTCGCATGTCCAAGAGCCATCGTTGAAGACTCCTTTGATGGAAGGATTGGCTTCACATATATCACGGCATGTAGAAGAAATGTCACGAATATATGATTTATCCCAATGTTCATATGGCGATGCTATACCACGAGCAAGCAGTCTATCCCTCCCATTCTGCGTAATAATATGTAAATGGATTACTAAGTCCCCTTCCCCGACCCTGAACTCTTTCAACCCTTCCATGATTGGCTGAGCTAATCGGGAATCAATCTCTAAGATCTCAAGAAACACACCAGGATTTACATAGAACCATTTGTGCAAAGAAAATGCGATGTGTTCAAACTGCTTGAGCATGTAGTCATGGATATCTTTCATCTCCCGTAGCTCTATAAGCTCCTCAAGTACCTGCTCTGCTATCTGCCCAGTCCGTTCGTATACATATGGTGGCAATACAACATCCGGATACCCAGCAACAGAAGGCTCACGCAGCAGTGTATCAACTGCTTTTTGTGTCGCTATTTTTAGCGCTCTGTAAAAGCACTGCGGAACACCGATGTCATTCACCTTCTCGAACACTCGCGCAAGCTCATCTGCATATCTACATATCATAGCCTGAACTACTGTGGGACTCGCCTTGGGCGCAATCTGTGTGTAGGTATCAGCAAGTGCAGTTTCACGACTTGGATAATTTCTCGGCGTCATACGTTGCTAGAGCGCTCGCGCTTCGATATCTTTCATCAGCATCTCGATAAATTCTGGTGTACTTTGTGCGACCTCCGCTTTCGTCTTATACGACCGGGCTGTTACTCCATTGGCTTCGATCTCTTTCTCTCCGATCACTACCGTATACGGAATCTTCTGCATCATGGAGTATCGGATCCTCTTTCCGAGAGTATCCATGGATGGGTCCATCATCTCTACACGGATATCTTTTTCTTTGAGCTGCTTATACACATCATCAGCATATGCAACATGAGCATCTGAGACAGGAAGGATCGATACCTGCACCGGTGCGAGCCAGAGCGGAAATGCTCCACCGAAATGCTCTATCATGACACCCAAGAATCGCTCAAATGATCCGGATATAGCACGGTGTATCACCACAGGCCGCTCTTTGTTTCCTTCTTCGTTGATAAAGCTTAAATCAAATCTCTCTGGAAGATTGAAGTCGCACTGGATCGTACCAAGCTGGTGCTCGCGGCCCAAGCAGTCCTTAAACATAAAGTCGAGCTTCGGTCCATAAAATGCGGCCTCACCCTCGACTATCCTATAGGGAAGCTTTTGATCTTTGGCGGCATCTTCCAGAGCTTTCTGTGCACTAGCCCAAACATCGAGAGCCCCCAACCACTTTGTATCGTCGTCATCACGTACAGATAAGCTCACCCAGTAGTCTTCGATCATCCCCATCGTGGTATAAAACTCTTTGATGATATCAACAATGGTTGCAACCTCCTCATGAATCTGAGAAACACGACAGAAGAGATGACCATCATCTTGCGTGATAGCACGAACACGAGTGAGTCCTCCAAGCTGTCCCGACTTCTCGTCTCTATACACAGTCGCAGGCTCAAAGTACCTCACAGGCATATCGCGATAGGAAAACTGATTATCCGCAAAGATCTGCATGTGGTGAGGACAGTTCATAGGCTTCATGATGAACTCATCTTCCTTGCCTTGGACCTTAAACAAGTCATCACCAAACTTTGCGGCATGTCCGGATGTCTCATACAGAGCAATCTTCGCAATATGTGGTGTCCATACTCTCTGATACCCTTTGTGTTTGTGAAGATCCCAAAGATATTGTTCTAGTTGCATGCGTAACGCCATTCCTTTTGGCTGGAACAATGGAAGCCCTGCCCCGACCAACGGCGATGTTGTAAACAACTTGAGCTGCTGTCCGAGTACGCGATGGTCTCGCTTCTTCGCCTCCTCCATATCAGCTACATACTTGTCGAGCTCCTCTTTGGTGCCAAAAGCCAGACCATAAATTCTCTGTAGCATTGGACGAGCTGAATCTCCTCTCCAGTACGCACCCGCAATCTTATCAAGCTTAAACGCATCGAGAGGAATCTCTGAAGTATTCTCTACGTGCGGCCCCTCACAAAGATCTACGAAGTGCTCACCGTTTTTATAAAAGCTCACGGTACTAATCCCCTTGTTCTTTACGAGATCTTCCACAAGCTCTACCTTGTAGTCTTGGTTTGCCTTCTTAAGGAAAGCGATTGCGTCATCGGTAGACTCCTCATAGCGCGCAAATGGCTGGGCATCTTTGATAATATCACGCATCTTTTCCTCTAGCAGGGCGAGATCTTCTGGGATCAATGTCCGAGGAAGCTCCATGTCATAGTAAAACCCATGCTCGATCACAGGACCGATGCCGAGCTTGGCTTCTGGGAACATAGCAAGTGTTGCCTGAGCAAGCACATGTGCCAGGGAGTGTCGTTGTTTAAAGAGAATATCTTGATTCATAGAGTTTAAGGGCAAAGTGATTTTTAAGATCTCATGGAAATGCGAGAATCAATTCAGTTGTAGCACTACATTAGTCAGAACATTCATAGTGATACACTCTAAATACTTAGAAGCCAACTCATGTTGAACGATTCTGAATTGAACCGAGCGTTTGCCATGACATCTTAAATATATTCAAAACGAATTATAGATCTCATCTTATAGAGCAATAGTGCTTTTGCAAGGCTACAAAAGCGCTCACGTAGTGAAAAGGTATGTATTGAATTGATTCTATAAGTATGATATACGCGAACATACATTTCTTCCATGGATATCATACCGTTCCTACAACAATCCGCGTGGTTCTTGCTCTTGATGTGCTTTGTGAGCATAAGCAGCTTTTTTCTGACCTTGTGGGCAGAGCACTTTCGCGTGCAAAGTCTTACCAAGGCGGTACTTACATTTGCCGTGATCGTGATAGGCCTGATCATCTCATCCGAAATCATCCTGGGCTATGGCAACATGCTCTTTTTCAAGTATCTCCTCTGGTATCACGGTCTTCTCGCGCTGTTTGTTACCAGTATCAGCATCTATCCCACCATCAAGCGCTACGCGGTAAACAAAGAACACCATGCATTTGATCAGTTTACCTTCTTCGCTGTCTTTACACCGTTTCTCTGTATCATCCTTCTGAGATTTTTCCACGCTCTCTATCAGGTCCCTATCGAGTACGACAATATCGCCTATCACCTCCCTTTCGTCGTGGAGTGGTTCAAGACAGGCAGCTTACATGATGTATATTTTAGTGCCTTTGCCGGACCCGTAGGATACTACCCCAGCAACTTTGAGCTCCTCGATCTCTGGCTTCTCCTCCCGTACGGACGAGACTACATGATCAATCTCATCAATGCGCCGTTTTTTGCGCTGACCTTTGTGGGGCTCTATGGTGTATCGAGAAATCTAGGCATCGACCAGAAAAGCGCCATGCTCGCACCTGCTCTCTTTCTCTTTACTCCTGTCGTCGTGAAGCATGCGGGAGTACCTCAGGTAGATCTCTTTTTCTCGCTCATGTTTATCCTCTCCATCTTCTTTATCCAAGAGGTGCGAAAAACTCATCGCATATCTGATCTTCTCTTGCTCACCACCTGCCTTGGTCTGTTTATAGGTACCAAGTATCTAGGCCTCGTGTACAGTGCCCCTCTTCTCCTGGCGCTTGGAGTCTACTGGTTGATCATCACATGGAAGAAAGGAAATAGGCTCAAAGGAGCAGCACTTATACCGATCATGCTCGTAATACTTACCATCACCGGTGGTTTTTGGTATATACGAAATGCGATGCATACAGGTAACCCTGTCTTCCCCGCTCAAGTTGAGATCATGGGACATACCGTATTTCAAGGATTCAAGAGTTTAAATGACGAGATCACCAATTATACCTTAGCAAGAAATGTAAAAGATCTAGAAAGCGTTTGGACATTTATAGAGGGATTCTTTGAGAT
>CAYGIM010000009.1:0-14160 GCA_964349895.1 uncultured Candidatus Peribacteria bacterium
GTCATTAAGAATTAAGAGACCACCGGCTCTGCCGGTGGGTACCTTAAAAGGCTTCAGCCGAACCTTCGAGATGTTAGAGTGAATGTGGTCAGGAAAGCCCCTAAGCTAGATCCTAACCACAAAGCTATGTTACACGATTTGTCCTACTTATCCCATACATCCTGGGAATGTAAGTACCATGTAATCTTTATCCCGAAGTACCGGAAGAAAGTAATTTATGGCATGGTCCGCACTAAACTCGTAGAAATATTTAGAAGACTGGTAAAAGAGAAAGGCGTAGAGATTCTCGAGGGGAACTTACGCAAAGATCATGTGCATATGGTCTTGAGCATTCCTCCTAAGTATAGTATCTCTATGATCATAGGGTTTCTAAAAGGTAAGAGCGCTATTCTGATCCATCGCGAACTAGGCGAAACGAAGCACGGCCTTTACGGAAAGAACTTCTGGGCTCGTGGCTACTTCGTCTCAAGCATCGGAGCAGATGAAGAGGTGGTGAAAGAATATGTGAGAAAACAAGAATACATCGAAAAGAGGAACCCAACTCAACAGTTGGACTTGGGGCTAGGTTAGCCCCTTCAGGGGCTTTCCTGATACCACCGGCTTAGCCGGTGGTCGTCATCCTCGACTAGTTCAGCCTTCACTCTACGAGTTATGGCTGACAGGCCTAACGAGTAGTAAGTGAAGTGCATCCGCCGAAGCTTTAGCGTAGGTGGGCCAACTCCTTAAGGAAGTTGATCGGGGATCCATAAACATAAAATAGAATAACCCTTTTAAGTCCGTCATCCCGGAGTACTCATCCGGGATCCAGAAATAAAAAACAAAAAGAAAGTCTTCTTATTATTTCAAAGTGCTTTTACCTTCACATTGAATTGATATGCTCTGAATGGCTTTCCATATCTGGATTGCCACGAGTACTCGCAATGACATACATATCATGCTCACCACTATCGACAAGATACGCTCACAGTATCGGCGTATTTTTGCACATGTAGATGCGGACGCTTTCTTTGCTTCGTGCGAAGCGATGAGAAACCCTACGCTCAAAGGCAAGCCACTGGCGGTCACAGGCCGTCTGGGGCACTGCGTGCTGGCTCGCTCGTACGAGGCGAGAGCATATGGTATCAAAGTCGGACAGGGTGTCTGGGAGGCACGTAAGCTATGCCCTGATCTTCTCGAGATGCCTGTGGACTTTTCTCTGTATGCTATCACCTCGTGGAAGCTGATGGAGCTGGCCCGTACGTATACCGACCAGGTTGAGCCTGCGAGTATCGATGAGGCGTATATGGATCTGACACCGTATGGTGAAAATGGCCTTACTGAGTTTGGTCATAGGTTTCTTGAGAGAGCTCAGCGCGAGATCGGTATCACGGTATCGATGGGATTTGGTCGTACCAAGACGATCGCAAAGGTTGCATCGGATGTGCACAAACCAAACGGCGTGCTCAATACGTTTGATCCAGAGGGCTTTGAGCAGTTTCTTGCTCGTCCTATTGGCGAAGTTCCAGGCATAGGGTACAGGACAGCTCCATACATGCGTGGGTACGGGATACGTACGATCGGTGACTTCAGATCTATCTCGTATAACCAAGCCTTACAGCGATTTGGCAAAGGCGGTGGCCAGCTCTGGTGGGAGTTGCACGAGGTGCCTACCTACAGTCTTCATACAGACAATCGCCAGCCAAAGAGTATGATGAAGACCGAGTCGTTTTCACCGCTTACCAATGATCCGGTGTTTCTGGAGCGTGAGTGTATGAAGCATCTGGAGCGGGCGCACATCAAGCTTCTCAAAGAAGGCCTCGGAGTAAAGACCGTATCTGTCATGCTGCGTACCAAAGAGTTTCATCACCTCTACGAGACGATGTATCTTCCTCAGTCTACTGATGATATCTATCTTTTGGCGCGCACGTGTAGCCAGCTCTTTGCCAAGGCGTACAATGCTCGCCTGACATATCGTTCTACAGGGGTTATCTTTCACGATCTCGTGGGAGGTCCACACACCCAGCACTCGCTCTTTGATAATCATCTTCGTGTAGCTGCGGGTCATACCTTGAGCAAAGGAATCTCAAAGCTGCGTACCAAGTATGGCAAGGGGGTAGTGCGGGTTGGATTCTGATTTTCTTGTCATTGCGAGTACCCGAAGTCTTGGATCCGTCGAGGCGGGCAATCCAGGTATTATATAAATCCAATAGCTTATCTTCGTTGTGTGAGATGTGTCCACAAAATACACACGGCCGTATCTATTTTGTGGACAGTCGATATGGGGAATCTGGTATCTGTAGGAGATTACGTTATCCAAGACTTTGCGGCGTGATCCAAAAGAGAACGAAAGATTGATCTCATCCATCTTCCTAGGGTACCATGATGAGAAGTATACAAAGATAGCTATTCTGTATGGATAAAAAAGACAAAGCACTCGAACAGGTCTTTCGCGAAGAGGTAGAGATCCTTATGAGCAGGATCAACCGATTTGAGGATGCCGGGCCCAAGGAGAAGCGAAATGCTCTCATCGAGTACTTCTGGGATGCAAAGAAAGAGGAACGTGTGATGGATCTACGCAAACAGAAGCAAGAGCTGGAGGAGTTCTTTGCGCATAAAAAGAATAGAGATCCCTATGAGAACGAATTGAGAGCGCTAAGCAAGGCTGATGATGCGCTCCGAAACTATCTCAACTATGATGTCATCATGCATATGACGGATGACCAGCTTGAGAGAGCTTATATAGCCCGGAAGTATGTACTCGGGCGCTCTATCATGTTTATGGGCGATAGTGAACAGATGAGGCTGTCGGAGTTAGAAGAGCGTGAGCGTGCACGTATCAGTGCAGCGTATACTGAAGCTATTTCCAAAGCTTTTTCAGATCTGATACCACAGGAGCGACTTCGGGAGTTGGCCCTGGTGCATGATCAAGTAGAAGAAGCACTGATACATGCCGGAAGGATCAAGCGGGTAACTTCTGGAGAAGCTATAAGCTTTGGCCCGAGCGATAAGATCGATGTGGAGCAGACCGTACAAGATGTAAAGAAGAGAGTAGAGGAGGCTGTTCGTGCATTACTCAAAGAGGATGTTAAGAGGGCTATGCGTGAGTCAGAGGAGGATAACACAAAGAACCCCAGAAAGAATTAAGGAGAAGGTTAAGGCGAAGCCATGAACCATTCGAAGAGTACTTTTCAAGTACATGGTAAAACTTAAGGACATATCGCATGGATTGGCAGGGAACCATTCGTCTCCCCTAAACCATTCGCTGCGCTCAGGGATAGGGCAAGTCCTCAGGTACACTGCATGTACCACTCGGTGTGACATGATGTACGCAAAAAAAGCTAGTTAGACAAACTGGCGTGCCATGTACCCGAACGATAGAGAGTGGTTCATGGAGCGGGTGAGCAGGATCGAACTGCCGTCTCTGCCTTGGCAAGGCAATATAATAAGCCACTATACGACACCCGCGTATGATCAGGACATAGTCTATATTAGGCAAAAAAGGCGATGAAGCAATATTATCTAGTTACTAGAATCTAGAGTCTCGTAACTAGTACCTAGCAGCTTACCAGCTGCTGCCGCCCCCACCGCCGAAGCCACCACCGGAGAAGCCTCCGCTAAATCCACTTCCACCGCTCCATGAGCCACCACTGCTACTACTACCACTCGATGAGGGTCGAGCCGTCATGCTGCTGAGAGCCTGCGAGGTAAAGGTATTGATACTGTGTGAGAAGTCGCTGAACGCAAAATGTGCAGTGTCTGCTCCTTGGTACCACGTAGGTTGAGGTATACTGAGCGACTCAAACTTCTTGCCCCACGTGTCTTCTAGACCAAAGATGATAGCATAGGGGATCAGTCCATAGAAGAGGACGACAGGAGACTCTGGGCCCACACCACTGTGGAACTTGATACGATCGACCTCAGCTGTGCGTATGTACTCCTGAAGACCCTTGGTGTGGGAGAGCAGGTCTACGCCTTTCTTGGTCTTCTTTGGCATGATAAATGCAAAGAGGATACAGATAATTCCTGAGAGTATAAAAGATGGTACAAAGAGATTCACGAAAGGTATAGCAGAAAAGAATATGAGAGGGATCATGACGAGCAGGGTGCCGGTGATCGTGTAGCCAGACTTGATGTCTTGCGGATTCTTCTCATATATCTTATTCACAACGAGAGAGTCATACGCCTCCTTGATGGCTTTGTCGTAGGAGGTATAAAAGCTGTTCTTGAGGCTCGCGAGTGAGACCTCATTGCCACCGCTTACAAATAAACCATCTAGGATCGTCTGCTCAAAATCAGGTAGTGTATCAAACGACTTGTTACCACGCACCAGTGTATAGGTAGTGTGCTCCCATATAAGCCCTTTTACCTTTTCCTCACGGATGCTGAGGTAGCCTTTTTGTGCGAGATATATCAGCTCTCCTGAGAAGTCTCGCGGATTCGCTTTCTCATCGTAGACGATACCCATCTGAAGCGGTGTGAGCTCACTACTTGGTTGCCACTCTGGGGCTATAGGGCGCGCAGCGGGATCTTTGCCGTTTCGTACCCACTTACTAAACAGGATGAGAAATGTGATGATGGGTGGAAGCAAAAACAGAAGACAGATGAGTACCCAGGGCCAAGGATTGTCTTTGAGTAGTACGGAGTAGATGTGATTCTCGCCTGGTGTCAGCGTGATGGACTCTTTTTGTGTATACTTCCCAAAGGCGGAAAAGGTGATGTCATATTGAGTTGGTACCACAGGGAGAAGTGTTTTACCACCTACGACAAAATCATGTACTCCCAGAGATGTATTGGAGATATGTGCAGTAAATGACTCATCAGGGTTTTGGGGTACAAAGGTCAGTGTAGCATGAGGGGCAACGGCGTCCTTTGGGAATCCTGCAACGATGGTCATGCCCTGGTAGATACCCAGGTCGTGTACCTTGTATTCCAGGGACTGCAGATCATCGCGCACACTCGATGAGCAGTATGTTGTAGAGTAGTACGCTCCATAGAAGCACTGAGCATTGAGCTGGTCGCTCGTAAGCTTCTTGGGTAGCTTTATCACGGCAGAGGCTTCTTTTATAGGCATGTCCCATTCACTGCCTGTAGCATTCCAATAGAGCTCTGCGTGGTCGGAGAAGAAGTTCACAGCACCTATCAGTTTGTATGAGATGCTAAAGGTGTGGCTTCCCGTGATGGTAGTATCTGGATCTCCTATCTTGAGCGAGAGATCGTCTTCGAGCTCCGATGCTTGATACTTTATCGCACTGCCATCAAGTGTCACTGAGGTAACTGTCACAGGCATGATCACCTTTTTCTCCGTGTCTGTGTAGTAGACCGGCAGTCTCCTATAGATACCGTGACCCTCGTCAGGAAAGTTGACCGTGATGTCTTCCTGTACCGTGATGGATGAGTCAGCTTGTATGTCGATGGTAGATACAAATGTGGTGATCGTTCTTCCGCTGGCGGCAGATGCAGGCAGGCCGCTACATACCAAAATGAGTGTAGCTAAGGCTACACTCATCAAACGAGATACTGACTTCAGAGGTGATAGCATGGCTCTGTGATTAGGCACCAAATGAAACTTTGACGTTTGCTCGCTCGACTTCTTCTGCCTCAAAGAACTCTTTCTTTCCGAAGTGAAAGAATCCAGCAATGATGTTGCTTGGGAAGAGCTCGATCTTTGTATTGAACTCTTTGATCGCACCATTGTAGTAACGGCGAGACTTAGATATATCATCCTCTACAAAAGACAGTGTCTGCTGGAGCTCAAGGAAGTTCTGGTTTGCCTTGAGATCTGGGTAGTTCTCAGCTACTGCAAAAAGTGACTTAAGTGTCTGAGAAAGCATGTTCTCAGCCTTGGCTAGATCTTGTGGGTTGGTTGCTTGCATCGCTTGTGAGCGAGCCTTAGTAACCTCCTCAAAGACCTTGTCCTCATGAGAAGCATACCCCTTTACGGTCTCGACAAGATTTGGGATCAGGTCATAACGTTTTTTTAGCTGGGTGTCGATATCACTCCAAGCTTCTTCGGTTTTTACACGAAGCTGTATAAAGCCATTGTAGGTCGCAATAACCCATAAGGCTGCTACCACAACGATAGCCAAGATGATGAGAAGCAATGTTTGCATATGTATAGAGATTAGAGCTCAAAAGTTACAGAGTGCTAAGTGAGATTGTACATCATAGCCGTTTTCTTGCAATAGGGCCCTACCTCTTGTATGTTTTGAGGGTATACATCTATCTACCTTTGCTACGTATGGCTTCTGAGTACTCCTTTGATATCGAATCGACCTTTGATATGCAGGAATTGAAAAACGCCGTTGAACAGATGAGAAAAGAGATCACCAATCGATATGATTTTAAAGGCTTGGTGTATGAGGCCGATCTCACAGAAGAGGTGATCTCGATCAAAGCACCTGATACATTTAAACTCGAGGCGATCAAGCAGGTACTTATCAGCAAGGTGGTAGGACGCAAGCTCAGCCCCAAGATATTTGATTATAAAACTATCGAGGCGACGCCGAGCGGTACGGTGAAGCAAGATATCAAGCTGATCAAGGCTATGGATCAGGAGACGGCCAAGCTGGTGAGCAAGATCATTCGCGACGCAGGGCTAGGGGCCAAGCCTAGTATCCAGGGACCGGTTGTACGTGTTACCTCAAAAGACAAAGACGAGCTTCAGGCAGTGATGCAGCTACTCAGAGGCCGTGAAGATATCACGGTGCCACTGGTCTTCGGGAATTATAGATAGTTCGTATGTCTTAATGTATCGTCATCCCGGAGTACTCATCCGGGATCCAGAAAAAAACAAAAAGAAATGTCACAGAACTTTCTGGATTCCGGATCGCGGCTGAATACAACCTTGTCCGGAATGACGACTCATGTTTTTTTTACTCATACCAATTCTCATTTAATATAGTCACACATGACAACCATATCTCTCAGGCAAGCGAAAGAATACATAGGAAAAGAGGTCACGATCCACGGGTGGCTTGCAAATAAGCGTTCAAGCGGCAAGATCCAGTTTTTGGAGGTCCGCGATGGCGCTGGCTTTATCCAGGGCGTAGTCGTAGCCGGGGAAGCAGGGGAAGAGGTGCTACGTATCTGCGACGAGCTCAAGATGGAGGCGTCAATCGAGCTCACAGGTATGATCCAAGAAGATACACGAAGTCACTTTGGTGTGGAGATCTTGGTGAAGAACATCGCGATCTTACAAAATCCTACGGATGATTATCCGATCGCCAAAAAAGATCACGGACCTGACTTTCTGCTTGATAACAGGCATCTATGGCTCAGATCCAAGAAGCAGTGGGCAGTCCAAAAGATCCGCAACACTGTCATCTATGCTACCTATGACTTTTTTCGCGGAGAGGGATTTGTAAAAGTAGACGCTCCTATCTTTACACCTAGTGCGTGTGAGGGGACGACCGAGCTCTTTGAGGTCCCGTACTTCGACGATGTGGTCTATCTGTCTCAGTCGGGGCAGCTCTATCTCGAGGCTGCGATCATGAGTCTCGGGAAGTGTTTTGACTTTGGACCAGTATTTCGTGCTGAGGCGTCCAAGACTCGCCGTCACTTGACCGAGTTCTGGATGATGGATGCAGAAGCTGCTTTTATGACACATGAGGAAAACATGCAGCTGCAAGAGCGTCTGATCTGCTTTATCGTTGAGCGCGTACTCGCTGAGTGTGTCGTAGAGCTCAAGCTTCTTGAACGAGATATCGAGCCACTCAAGAAGGTCCAGGCGCCTTTTATCCACATGACGCACAGCGAAGCGATCAAGGAGCTTCGATCGATGGGATCGGATATAGGTGAGATGGACGATCTCGGGGCTGATGACGAGACGATGCTCACAGAAAAGTACGACAAGCCGATTTTTGTCGAGAAGTATCCGGCAGAGGTCAAAGCCTTCTATATGAAGCGTGATCCTGCCAATCCTGCTTTTGTGCTCAACAACGACCTGCTTGCTCCAGAGGGGTGTGGTGAGATCATCGGTGGTAGCCAGCGTGAAGATGACTATGATGCTCTGCTTGCTCGCGTGCGCGAGCACAACTTGCCTGAGGCAGACTTTCAGTGGTATCTCGATCTGCGCAAGTATGGCTCGGTGCCTCATAGTGGCTTTGGCTTTGGGCTGGAGCGTATCGTGAGATGGGTTTCGGGAGTGCACCACATCCGTGAGACCATACCATTTCCACGGCTTATCCATCGAAAGACTCCCTAGTCTTGTCATCCTCGGCAAGTTAGTACTCGGACGCGATCGAGGATCCAGGTCATAAGCTTTGCATTACATCTCCTGGATACCCGATGAGTACTCGGGTATGACATACATTAATTGACCTGCGCTATTTTTGAGCAGATCATTTGGCTGTCATCCTCGAGAGCCGTACTCGGCGAGTCGGGGATCCAGAAATAAAAAAGAAACCTTAACAAAACATAGATTGAACTGGATTCCACATGAGTACTCTGGAATGACATACAGGAGGCGCCAAATTGCCCCCTCCTAGCCTCCCCCACGAAACTTATGTGGGGGAGGAACAATACAGCCCCTAATATTTGAATTCCCAGGGGCTTTTTTGGTATTATGGATCGAACTCATTATATTTTCGCATGGCTCAGAGAATACCAACAAACGAGGCATTGGACCAACTAGAGCTAGACCGAGGATCGCTGGAGCGTAGTTTGCGATCTACAGACGGTGTTTCTTCCACGTCGCACAAGCTCAATATATTGGCTAAGAACAAGGCGAAACAGGCGCATCAAGCACGACTACAAGATCGTGGTTTCTTTGGAAAGATCGGTGAGATGGTGCGTTTCAATCTCTTGGGAAATCTGGATATCGCACGTGAGATCGAGTCGCTTCACAGCAGCGGACATGAGGTGGCAGCGATGGAAAAGGAACAGCGATCTGCTACTGAGTATAGTCAAAAGCTCAAGTATGATGACTATTTGAAGCTGGAGTTTCCCGCTACATACGAGAAGATTCATGCATTCTTCGGTGGTCCTATCAACACACATGATCCACACTACGTGGTACTTACTTCTAGTCTCGTAGGCCAGCTCAGTCGTGGGGGTGAAGAGAAGAAGATGGCAGACATTCTAGATAGAGAGTTCATAAAATGTCAGAAGAATCTTCCTGTAAGTCCCGAGAACGTGCTCATCCGCATGCGGGCAAGTCTTGCAAACGTCGAGTCAGGAGAAGATAGCTCACTCATCCGTGAGAGCTTTTCTCGCGTCATGCGCGAGATCAAGCTCGAGGTCGCAGAGCTCAAGTCACAGGTAATCCTCTATGAGAAGTCTGTACAGTTTGAGCGTGAGGTTGCAGAAGTTGCTCGACTCAAGTCAAAGCTCCCAGTTCGAGCTATAGACTCACTCTTGTCTATCGCGACACTTGGCATGACAGGTCGATCGTCTATCGTAGACAATCCACTCTTTGCCTCCACGCTCAAGAAAGCAGGTATCCTCACGACCGGTGGCGTCACTGCAGTTGGCGGATACTCACTAGCCAAGATGGGGGGACTCATGGCGATGCGTAGTGTCGGCCGTCTTGTACCAGTCGTTGGTGGTGCTCTTGCTGGTGGACTCGTTGGTGCCGAGTGGGCGGGAATGGATGCACGAGTCAAAGCTCATGGATTTGAGACGTATCTAGAATCACTCTCACAGGTATTTGGTCAGAGACTTCTCTATACAAATGCCGGCGCTATCAAGCAGGATCTCGATATGATCTATAGCAGACTCCCTCAGCTAGATCCAGAGGAGCTTGGTGAAGGTACGTATATCCAACACGAAGTTGTTCAGTACAGAAAACTGCGAGCATCAGGGCTCACAGAAAAGCAGTCACTGAGCCGTCTCAAGATCAAGCGTTTGCTCGATATGGGACAGGCAGTAGAAGATGCTGTAAAAAAAGATGTATTTCATATCAAAGATGAGTCTCAGAAGTACGATGCTGTTACCTCTGCAGTAAGCTCTCTTGAGCAGGTACGACGTGAGTTGTTTGTAGAGCTTCAGCGAGAAGAGAGTGGGAAAAAGATTACCGAGAGTCTCTCAGAGGCACAGCAACAAGTTGCCAAGATCGAGACCAAGGAGACCGAGGACGAGGCAAAGGTCAAGGCACTCGCCAAGGCGTTTAACCTAAAACATGAAAAAGAAGATAAGAGTCTTAAGACACTTACAGAGATCAAAGACGAGATCCATCGCAAGCTTACACTAGAGCAGCTAGACTTTTCTATTGCTGACTTCGATGAGGCTGCTCTTCTCAAAGACCTCGAGGCATTTGATGTCACAAGCTCTATCTACCGACATCTTGGTGAGCTTCGAAGCAACCACATCAATAGTGCAAAAAAGCGAGGACGGCTCTATGGTGGACTGTTTGGTGGTGCTGCTGGATTTATGGCGAGTGAGGTCATGGGACCTGACTACGCACATGCACAGGAGGCAATTCTTCATCATGAGCACAGCCATGGTACGCTGAGTCAGATGTTTGAGACGCATGATCATATCAATGCACTCGCACCAGAGATTCACTATGATACAAATCCTGAGTTCAATGGTTATATTGTATCAGACCTTATCAACGCCAACAGAAACAACCCCGAGGGCTTGATCGCCGGCTACGAGCATTTGCGAGAAGAGATGCTTGCAAAGGGTATCGATGCGCCAAAGAACTTCTTTGTCGACGGTGTAAACGAGCATGGTCAGTTTCTGATCGCGGTAAAGGGCGGTTACAGCATCGAGGTAGATCACATCTCTGTCGTGCAAGATGCAGCGGGGAAGTGGAAGTTTGTCTATGAGACATACTACGACGCTCCATCTGCAGTGACCAACAAGCTCGGCGATGCAGCAAACGCTACGATCAATACTGACGATGCACTTTTTGTGTTTAAGCCAGCACCAGCCGGTGCCACTGCACATATTTCTGTTGGTCTTAAAGACGCCAATGATCACGTGTTTGATACGGGTAAGGAGTACGCTCCGGGTGTGACGATCGCAGGTGCCAATGGTGACGAGGCGATCTACTTGAGTAAAGCTCTCAGCGAAACTGACTTTGCTGAGGTCTTTGCCCACGAGGCGCTTCACTCTGCATTTGGTATCAAGACCGATGAGCTTTTTGAAAAAGGCGATGCGATTATGAAAACAATCTGGGAAGAGATGGTGGTGAAGGGACGCCTAGAGGATATCATGCGTATGGACCCATCTGCTCGCGAGTTCTTTATCAACTTTACCGAGGGCGGAATGTGGACACGGCTCTTGGATAACTTGTGGAATATAAATGAGTTCAAGATGGATCCGGTAGATACCAGTCATCTTTCAGGCGCCATCTTCCACTATACAGGTGCAGAAGGTATTACTGGATGGATGCTGAATGTTCCAAACTACATGATTGCTCTTTACCAAGAGTTTATCACCAAAGATGCACTTCTAGCACTAAGCAAGATTGCACAGGGTACTGAGTGGCTAGGTGAGCAAGCACTCGAGGTTGCAGGTGATACCGCAGAGGCTGGATATGGCTTGGCCGCCGGTGTGCTCGGTGGGATTCGTGACACGGCGCTAGGCACATTGATCGCAGGTGGAAATGCAGCTATAGATTTTCATAATCGCTTTCCTCTCTTTAGCTTTGCACTCTGGGGGACGGTCGCATATATGACGGGCAAAGATCTCTTGAAAGGCACAAATGGTGCTATCTGGGGTGCTACCAAGAAAGTAGTGTTTCAGCCTGCCGGCAAAGTCCTCGGATTTACGTTTAAAACTGTGCCTACATGGGGCGCACAGCAGGCTGGAAAGGGGTGGACGTTTACCAAGAATCAAGGTCGTAGGTACGGTACCTATATGGGCAATCAGTTTGACCTCCAGGCACAGACAGAAGACCCGGTAGTACAGCTCAGAAACAAGCAGCCTGTTACAGCTAGTGGTTATGGAACTCTAGGAAACGCTCTCGTCTTCCCATGGGAGATCATGACACGAGTTCCTGCGCTTGGATCTTCTATGCGCATTGCTCAGTCACGTCTGCAGTTTTTACCGGAGTGGATGCAGGGGAGAAACAAGACGGTAAAATCAGAGTATATAGTCAAGCATCCGATCGTGGTCGGTGCTGATGTATTTAGTCCATTTCAGCTCGTATCAGCACATACCTATGACCAGCATGGTGTGCAAAAGCAGAGGACGCTCAATCTCCTTGGAAAGAATCGAGTTGAGATGATGACTCCAGATGGTAAGCAGGGACGTCCTGCTAAAAGTGGTTTGGTTGTGGGCACAAAGCTCAAGAAAGGAGATATCATACCGGTTGGTACGATTCTGCCTGCAGGCTTCCCTATACCTGCGGGGTCGCGTGAGATAGATGATGTAAATATGGACTTTGAGCTATGGAAGCGAGTTGATCATATCAACTATTACAACAATTATGATGAAGGTGAGAACCTGCTGGAGCATCTCAAAGACAGTACGATGCGTAAGCCTCGACGTGGTGGAAATGTTGTTGAGCTCAAGACAAATGTAAAACTTGACGACGGCGTGACCCTTCAGCGCAAGCTTACGGTGGAGCGGGAACATATCTCTGTACCGACTGATAAGGTTCACGAGTTTGTTCACCCCATGACGCGAAGGGAATATAAACACCTCTCTTCAAAGTACCCAGGGTATACGGATATAGATGTTACCGATATTCTGCCAGGTACCTATCTGCCTGCGGGTACGATTATTCCCGAGGGTGCACGACTGGGCAAGAGAAAAACCCTGTCAGATAATGATTGGCAGACACTTGTGAGTGACACAATTGCAGGTGCAAATATATATGATCCAAATGGAGATAATTATACGAACCCATTTGCTGACAATCAGTTTGTGTCAGGAGCCAGCACGGTAGCACTAAATCTTTTTTCAAACCCTCCATTGCAGATGGTATTTGGTGCGGATATCCCTTGCAGTGTGGATCATCTCGATAGGTTTAGAAAAGGTGAAGTGATTCCTCGCGGTTATGCATTTCCTTCTATCACACAGTTTGGTGAAGGAGTACGCATTCCTGCTGGTAGTGTATTGCTTCCGGGGTTGGTAGATGTAAGAGATTCGTTGCCCTCAACGGGTACGACCATGGCACAAGGACTGTATCTGACTGCGCCTGTACGTATACCTAGTGGTGCCCGACTGGAGGTGGCCGGGCAAATCCGTTTGCCATACGGTCTATACCAAGCAGCAGATGACACTGCTGAAAAGTATGAGGCGATTGCAAATATCCCTGCTGGGTATGCTTTCCAAAATCCTCGTTGGGGTGAGAATACGGTTATTCCTGCGGGGACATTTATACCTGCGGGTAGTCGGCTTGTACCTTCACAGGCACCTGCAGCTGTGCCGCCTGTGGCATTGCCACCCATTGCACCTATTGTCATCCCTTAGCAACGTAAATCAGAAGTCATATGCCAATCAATGAATTATCATCGGGGGACCAAGCATTTCTAAAGACTCTTTATCCTCAATTACCAGAGTCTGTTATTCCAAAGATTGAAGCTCTTGATGCTGCACAACTTCAGGCAGGTGCGAATGCCATAAAGAAGTACAATACAGACAGAAATATCGCAGATCTCAAATCTGGAGTCGAGGCACTTGTTGCAGCTGCTGTTGGTGCTGGAAACATGGTTGACGCATCCACTCTCAACAATCCTGCTCAAATGACATCAGTCCTTGCAAGATTTAGGATTGCTACACATGAGGATGTGATTTCCTACTATCAGACAAGAAACCCATCGTACATCGACAGTCTCAAACAGCATCTTGTGAAAAGTGAAAAGGCTAGTTTGGAGACATTGGTAAAAAAGATGAATGATGAGTGTGCAAGAAGAGAAGCGACGAGACTATTTAATTCATTACCGGTTTCGGGTGGACGAACCCTATTGGATTATGTCAATCTGAGAGGTGTTGCTGTCAACAAACAGGATGCAAAGGATCAGCAAGAAAGAATCAGCTCAGGCCAAAAGCTTATATTGAGAGCTCTTGATTCTGCAGTCCCAGATTCTCTACAAGAACTGTTGAAAGATGATATCATGAGGAATATTTACAACCTATCTAAGTCATAAGACATATGAATACAGACTATACACAGATTTACAATCAGTATGTAGATAAGATCTATGAAGACATGCATGTCTCGGATCTTACACCAGCTATGAAAGAAGAGTCGATGGAGAAGATAAGACGTATTGTAGATCAGAGAAC
>CAYGIM010000010.1:0-13476 GCA_964349895.1 uncultured Candidatus Peribacteria bacterium
AGTTTGTAGAGAACACCAGTGTAAGCCTTGATGATATAGCAACGCTAGAGACAGATCTCAAGCGCGAGGTACATTTGATGGTAAAGAATCCTCTTGTATACCTCCGAGCGGCAAACGATTATGGATTTGATCGAGCGATCATCCACATCGAGGCGGTAGAAGACCTAGGAGAGTTAGAAGTGCTTCTTAATGAGATCGAGATAGAGGTTGCGATAGCTATAAATCCCGAGACTCCTATCGCCGCAATTGCTGGCCTTATCCCTAGCCTCACATCGGTTCTCTGTATGACGATCAACCCAGGCAAACAAGGACAGCCGTTTATGCCTGAGGTTATGGACAAGGTAAAAGCATTATATACAGAGTTCCCGAGTCTTGAGATCGAAGTAGATGGTGGCATCAATGAGCATACTATCCTGGGAGCAAAGTCGGTGGGAGCTACTCGATTTGTTGTGGGTAGTGGTATCAGCAAAGCCAGTAATCCACGAGCTATGTATGAAAAGTTAATAACAATGATCCAATGAGATGTCTTGAGAAAAAGATAGTTAAAGTTGGGTGTTCGTCATCACGGACAAACGAGTATTCGAGTGCAATCCGGGATCCAGAAATAAAGAACAAGAATACTGGATTGCCACGAGTACTCGCAATGACGTACACAAATAACGTTGTGAGTTAACTATGAAAACAATCATGATTATCATTGGTGGTACGGGAGATCTCATGACTCGCAAGATGCTTCGGCCTCTTCTTGAACTTTTTAAGGAAAAGCCTGATACGTTTCCCGATGAGATATATGGTTGTGGCTATGAAGACTTTGATGATGATGCTTATCGTGCATGGATTCAGGAGAAGCTTGGTGCTTCAATCCCGATAGATGATGAGTTCCTCCAGCGGTTCCGATTTGCCTATGTAGACTTTACCCAGGAAAAGACATTTCAGGCAGTAAACGAGATTGTGGGGGCTCATACAGATGATCGTATTATACTGTATCTGGCTTGTTCTCCTCTCTGGTATACGCAAGTGCTTGGCTATCTGAGCATGGTATGTGATCATCTCGAGGCATGTCCACTTCTATCCATAGTCATCGAGAAACCATATGGACTAGATCTTTTGAGTGCAGAAAAGAATGAGAAGATGCTTCTTGAGCTCGCTCCGGAGTCGCGTATCTGGAGAGTGGATCACTACATCCCCAAAGACGGTATGCAGGACATAGGTAAGCTGAGAGATATTATTTCCAAGCATCGTATCATATGGGATCACACCACGGTACAAAGCATAGTTATTCATCTCCTTGAGCCTGCCCTCAATCCAGCACGTATAGCGTATTACAACACCACAGGAGCTCTGGTAGATGTAGGTCAGAATCATGTACTCGAAATGATTGCATATATGCTGACGGATCAACCAGGTGATCATACATATACCCAAGAATCTGAGATGCGCCAAGAAGTTATCCAGTCGCTTTCTTTGGATACTTCCGGTGAGGTATTGCGAGGGCAATATGATACGTATCCCAAGTACAACTGGGATACTGAGACATTTGCGTACTTCGTATTGAAATCATCATTACCTGCATGGCAAGGTGTACCTATTATCTGTGCGATGGGGAAAGGCTTTCAGGAAAAAGATTCGTCGATCACTGTGAAGATCAGATCTAACGCAAGAAATATTCTTTCTGAGGTTAGCTCTCTTGTATGGGAGATCGAGCCACATGAGTGCATAAAGATCGAGACTCGCATAACCGCTCCTCAGCAAGATCTTCATACTCTGTGTTTTCCTCATGCTCAAAAAAGCGGTGAGTATAGAGAGGTCTTCCAGGATATCTTTTCAGGGAGTCATGCATATGGTGTATCTCATAACGAGGTTATGGCATCGTGGAGGCTTACTGACGAGATCCGCGAAAAGATGGACGGAGCAACGTTTATTACATATCGTGAAGGGGTTTCGTTTCAAGACTTTTCGTCACAATTTCTTCCTACCATATGAATACAAAAAACATCGTTATCATCGGTCTAGGCAAGATGGGGTCAAACCTAGCTACAAACTTGCACGAACAAGAGTGGAGCATCTGGGGTTACGATCCATTTCAAAAAGATGCTTTACCTGGCGTGCAGATGATGAGCTCCTTTACCGAGATTGCTGATGTACAACCTCGTGCGATCATACTTGCAGTGCCAGCGCTTGCGGTACGAGAGATTCTCGAGTCACTTCTTCCTCATGTCTCACATGGTACAGTGGTAATCGATATGGGGAATTCTCACTATACAGACACCGTCGAGAACGCAGCGTATTGCGAATCACTGCACATCGCATTCTTAGATTGCGGTGTGAGCGGAGGTCCTGCCGGGGCTCGCAGTGGCGCAACCTGTATGGTGGGTGGAGCGAAAGATGTATATGATTCAGTGGAAGATATATTCTCAGATATTGCTCGAGCAGCAGGAGCATATGCTTGGGTGGGAAAAAGCGGTGCGGGACACTATCTCAAGATGATTCACAACCAGATCGAGTATGGGATGATACAGGCGATTGCTGAGGGTGCATATCTGCTAGCGGAAGGGCCCTATGAGATCTCACTGCCCGATGCCTTTCGTATATTATCTAAAGGAACTATCATCGAGTCACGATTGGTCTCTCTGGGATCAGAGATCTTGAGCAGCACTCCTGATTTCTCTCGGATTGCGCCTCGGGTGGATGCGAGCGGGGAAGCCGCGTGGGCGCTTGAGTTGGCACACCAGATCGGCATCTCACTTCCCGTTACCGAGGCTGCATTGGATGCTCGAAGATCAGTGGATCCCACGTCTGCTTTTATCAGGAAGTTTATTGCACTCTTGCGCAATGCATTTGGTGGGCACCACATATATCATGATGATGAGAGCAAATAACTATGGATATTCTTACTCAATCACTTGAGGATACGTGTCGTTCAGTACGTTCCTGGATACTGGAGATGACGACATGTGCGGGATCGGGGCATGTGACCTCGTCATTTTCGAGTGTAGAGCTCATGGTTGGTTTGTTTGCATCCGGGCAGTTTCACTACGATGTTACGAATATGGATAATCCTCTCAATGATCGACTGATATTTTCCAAAGGCCATGCTTCTCCTTTGCTCTACTCACTGCTTGCTCATCTGGGCGTCATCCCGTTTGAGGAACTCCTCACTTTGAGGCAGTCTACTTCTCGTCTGGAGGGACATCCTATGCCAGGCCTTCCGTTCACTGAGATCCCGACAGGATCACTCGGCCAGGGATTGGGTATCGGAGTAGGGATGGCACTAGCTCTCAAGCGCATGTATGAAGATCCTCCAACCGTCTATGTACTGCTTGGCGATAGCGAGCTGATGGAAGGATCCAACTGGGAGGCAATGCTTTTAGCTGAACATTATCAGCTATCAAATCTCGTCGCCGTGGTAGATATCAATCATCTCGGCCAGCGTGGTGATACGGTTTTTGGTAAAGGTACGAAGCGGCTTGAGTCATTATTCCGAGCGTTTGGTTGGGACGCGATAGCTATAGATAATGGTCACAATATCCATACGGTACAGAGTGTCTTTGAGGAGCAGGACAATGCATCTGATCACCCTCAAGCAATACTCGCGAGTACGCACAAAGGTTTCGGTGTGAGCTTTCTCGTAGATCAAGATGGGTGGCATGGTAAGGCTCTGAAGGGGGATGAGTACACGAAGGCTCATGCTGAGTTGGGTGATGGATTCCAGGCTGTAGCGATCCAGCTACCGCTTCCTTTGTCACGTGAAAAAAGAACACCAGCAGTATATGATGTGTATGTAGGAGAGATGACAGATCCTATGGCTACGAGAAAAGCATATGGAGAGGCGCTTGCAGTTTTGGCGTCAGAGCATGCAGATATTGTATCTCTGGATGCTGAGGTCTCCAACTCCACGCATGCAGATCTTGTACGTTTGCATACAAAAGGACAGTTCTTCGAGATGTATATCGCAGAGCAGGCTATGATCAGCGTAGCTGTTGGTATGGCTCGTCTTGGCTATCATCCATTTGTATCTACATTTGCAGCATTTTTGACGCGGGCACATGATCAGATCAGGATGGCTCAGTATGCACCATATCCACTCACGATATTTGGCAGTCATTGTGGTACTTCGATCGGTGAAGACGGCGCGTCCCAGATGGGGATAGAAGACATCGCATTATTTCGATCACTGATCCACTCGACGGTACTGTATCCCTCCGATGGTATAAGTATGAAGGCGTGTGTCGAGATTTCCTATACAAATCCTGGTATTACGTATATCCGTGGAACACGAGCAGATCTACCTTTGCTGTACAAAGAAGGTGAGCAGTTTGTGATTGGTGGCTCAAAGATTCTTCGGCAGAGTGAACACGATGTATGCACGGTCGTTACTGCAGGGATTACGCTTCACGAAGTGCTCAAAGCATATGACAAGCTTCAGAAGGATGGGATAGCGATACGTGTGATAGATCTCTACTCGATACGGCCAATTGATGAGGCAACATTATCTCAGGCAATAAAAGATACTGGCATGATCGTCACTGTAGAAGATCACGTGCTTGCTGGCGGTCTGGGCGAGGCGGTACGTGCTTCAGTGGATGCGGGTAAGATATATTCTCTTGGTGTTACGAAAACTCCTCATAGCGCGAAGCCACATGAAGCATTGGCATATCAAGGGATAGATGCCGATGGGATATATACGTTTGTGACACGCCTCTGTCATTCCCGTGAAGACGGGAATCCATTAAAAAGTTGATTGAAAGACCAATGGATGGATCCCCGACGAGTACTCGGGGATGACAGAAATATATTTGAATGATGAACGTAATGTAATTATGAATATCGTGCGACCATTTTCCACCAAGATCTTTCTTGATTCTGCGAGCTTAGATGAAATCCAAGAAGCAAAAGAGGCTCTAGGATTTTTGGATGGTATCACGACCAATCCTACGTTGCTTGGCAAAGTGCTCGACCATGAAACGTTTACACAGGCTGAGTTGGTCGCTCGATATGGTGAACATGTCACTGCTATGTATGAGATATTACCCGATGGTGATATCTCTATGGAGGTATACTCAGATGAATCCACATCTCGAGATGACATGTTGAGTCAGGCTGAGAAGTATCTCTCCATGTGTCCCAGGGTGTTTGTGAAGTTTCCTACAACTACCATAGGACTAGATGCTGCAACTATGTGGGCAAAGCGTGGGCACAACGTAAATATGACGCTGGTTGCGAGTGTGGAGCAAGCATACCTCGTGCATACAGCACTTAGCCCCTATACAACTGAAACTCAGTATCACTATCTTTCTCCATTTATCGGTCGCAGAGAAGACTACTCGCAAGACGGTGAAGTGTTTTTGCGAGATATTGCGAGACTGTACAAGACACTGCACAGTCCCATACGTATTCTCGCTGCCAGTATACGAACATGGGATCAGTGTGCGATCGCACTGAGTTACCATGTAGATGTTATTACGGCACCAAGCTTTGTGCTTCTCGAGTTGGCATCAAAGAAGACGGGATTGATTATTCCATCGCAAGGACTTGATCCCTATTCACAAGAAGATCTTGAGAATATTGTTCTTTCCGCACATATCGAACATCCTGTGACCAAACTCGGTCAGCAGAAGTTTAGTGAGGACTGGAAGAAGATGCTAAAAGGGTTTTAGCAAATACTTCACCATGTCGCTGACTGATCTACCTAATTTGCTTGCCAGTTGTGTCTTGAATTGTGCAAGTACACCCCAGTCTTTTAGTCGTTCACTGAAATCGTCACTTTTATTCAGGACGGTCGATACCTTTTGGCTAGAGGCTTCGTGAGCTGCCATGATAAGCGGAGCAGTTGCATAAGCCCTCATCTCTTGTACCTCGGAGTTGTGAGGTGTCGGGGCCTCTTTGTCTGCAGGTTGTGTTTCATCTGTAACGATAACTTTTTCAATACGGTCTTCTATGGATGTTACCAATTCCTTTGTCTTTGGCTTATAGCGTTGGCTTCTGCTGAGAACTTCTGCTTCGTATTGCTCAGATATATTACTGAGTGTAGCTTCTACTTGTGAAAGCCTTGCGGTGTAGTGTCGATGAGATGGCATGAGTTGTAAGGACTTTTGGAAATACTCAGAGCTTTGTGTGTAGTGCTTTCTAGCTTTCACAACATCTCCATTGCCTATGGCTTTGTATCCACGTTCTCTCTGACAGTCCCCAAGTCCGTCATATGAGCGAGCTTGTACATCGGGGTGATCACATATACTCAAAATATAACGATAGATCTCTTCTGCATGTGGTATGCGTTTTAGATTGTAGAGATAAATATGAGCAAGATAGTCTAGGGCATATATGCGATAGTGTTCAGCGCCTTGGTCTATGATCAGCTTTAAACAATCAATTGCCTCAAGATACCTACCATCGATAACGTGTACTTTGCAAAGGTGTAAGAGCAATGGCTCGGGGCTTAAGAGTCCTTCTGTACCAAACATATCTGCAAAGAACATCTGGAGTACCTTTTTCCCATGGAACGAATGCTTGAGATGGCGCATGATACCAAGTATCTCTTTGAGTGATGCTGTACTATAGGCACGTAAAACGCTCAAGGCATGGTCAATCTTCCCATCAGTGATTGCTCGTTCCACTACAACACGAGCAATTTTGTATGATGACGAATTGAAGATATTTTGGACAGCTAGAAACTCCTCAATAAACTCTTGAGGAGTTGAGCCTTGATGATGCATAGTAAGCATATCACTATATGCAGCGATCGATTCGCTCAGAAACTCTTCTGATGCACTATTTGTCATGCCATTTAAGACTTCTTGTATGGTAGGCCTAAGCTCGGGGGCGATGGTGCCCTTTTCTCTTTGATACATTTCGACGTAGTCGGTCGGGGAATGTAGCAGATCTGCCAGGTGTTTCTTAACCTGCTGAAATATCCGACCGGATTTGTCATGTTTCGCTACATATGACAAAGAGCCTTTGAGAATAGACAGAGATATAGGTACACTTTCATCGTTGAGTGATT
Source organism: uncultured Candidatus Peribacteria bacterium (assembly GCA_964349895.1). Classification (GTDB taxonomy): domain Bacteria; phylum Patescibacteriota; class Gracilibacteria; order CAYGIM01; family CAYGIM01; genus CAYGIM01. The sequence continues at coordinate 7,001 of CAYGIM010000010.1, forward strand.
GCAGTTTTTTGCGTGCTTTTGGAGCGTCTGCAAGAAAACCTTTATCCTTTTCTGTTAATTTGTTCAGGTAGTCTTGTAAGAGGGCGCGGTCGATGCCTTTTGCATGCAACACAAATGACTCTATAACCAACTCGTGAGTTATGAGGTCTATAGAGCTAGCAGATACTTTGCTCTGTTTATCAAGGTTGATATCTAGTTGTGCTTGCCTTTTTGGCTCACGATTCATGGGAAGGGAGAACGATATATATTAGTTGCGCTATTTCTGAGAAATGATAACCTCATATCATAACGAAAACATATGTCAAGCAATACGGTGGCGGTACTTACATCCGGGGGTGTCGACAGTTCCTTGGCTTTGGTTCTCCTGAAGAATCAGGGACTAGATGTACGTGCCTACTATCTCAAGATCTGGCTAGAAGACGAGCTTTCCTATTTGGGAAGCTGTCCTTGGGAAGAGGATCTAGAGTATGTACGATCTCTGTGCGATCAGCTCGGGGTACCGCTTGAGATCATACCTCTGCAGAAAGAATATCATGAGAGAGTGATTTCCTATGCACTATCTGAAATCAAAGCTGGACGGACACCCAATCCTGATATCTGGTGCAATAGCACGGTGAAGTTCGCAGCGTTTTTTGAGGCGCTAGTTAGTAAAAACAAACCCCCTCAATCCCCCTTATCAGGGGGAAGGTCCGGAACTCCCTCATCTCCACTTGATTCCTCTGTCATCCTCGAGAGTGAGTACTCGAGCGAGTCGGGGATCCATCCGATAGAGGTACTAACTGTAGCAACTGGCCACTATGCCCAAGTCGAAGAGAAGAATGGTAACTACTACTTAAAGAAGGCTCCCGATCCTATCAAAGACCAGACCTACTTCTTGGCCCGGCTCACCCAAGCGCAGCTCAGACGTGCCATGTTTCCTATTGGTTTTTACACAAAAGAAGAAGTGAGAAAGCTTGCTCAGGACTATGATATCCCGGCGAAAGACCGTAAAGATAGCCAAGGACTGTGCTTCTTGGGCAAGATCCCTTTTCGCGAGTTTATAGCGCACCATATGGGGACGAAGCAAGGAGACATCATAGACGTGGAGACAGGCAAAGTGCTGGGACAGCACGATGGCTACTGGTTTGTAACCATCGGTCAGCGCCATGGGCTAGGCTTAGGAGGGGGACCGTGGTTTGTGGTGAAGAAAGATATAGAGAAGAATATCGTGTACATTGCTCATCAAGATCGGCTAGATACATACCTCAAGGACATGGTTAACGTTACAGATATGCACTGGATCGCCGGACTGCCAAAAGATCTTAACAACCTAACGGTAAAGATCCGTCATGGAAGACAGGAGTACGTGTGTGCCATTGATAATCCAAATTCTGATATGACGGAGTTTACACTTAAACTAGATACAGCCGATAAAGGTATCTCACCTGGCCAGTACGCAGTCATCTATCAAGGGGATTACTGCCTGGGAGGAGGAGTCATAGTTTAACAACCCCGATAGCGTAGGCTACGGGGTTGTTGAGAATTGGTTTGATTTTTTATCCCACGATCTTCACCGCATGGGTGGACTTTTTCTCCACCCCAAGAGCTTCAGATGACCTGCCCTTTCCCTCGACGAAGTTGCGTCCAGGGATTAGCTCAATATTCTGAAGGGTGATACAGCTGCGCATCTGGAGGCCTTCATCCCAGGCGGTCACAATGCAGGTCAGTGCGTGCTTCATAAAGGCGTAGCCATATGCCTGTCCCACCGGCACATCCTTGAGCAATGGGTACTTCTTCACGTTTTCAGAGGCCTTGTAGGGGATGGCCTCGTCGATCGTAAACCGTATACCGTTGATCTGTAGAGTTTTGCCCATGAGATCTTTGAGTACCGCTTCGGGTGCCCGGTCGAAGTCGAAATCTTCAGTCTTTTTGCGTGCCATATGGCACCTCCTATACTAGATTTTATTTTTGGCAGTTTACGCTACCGAAAACTGTTGTCAAATATATCTATGCTATAGATTGACTTTGTGTCAATTATTCATACTATGGCCTAGTTATAGATTACATTTACACGTTTTCTTATGAATAGCTCAATAGATGGTGATGAGGTCTACAATAGTGTCAAAGATTTCGAAAGCAATCAACAAGGGCGCGATTTGCCGCTAGAGTACTCAAGAGGTGTCTCAGATCAGATACCCTATGTTTTTGGTAAGGATACTCAAGAATACTGGATTATGGAGGAGTTACTGAAGCCCTCAGTTACAAACCCAGATTTGCGTAAGATCGATGTTCTTAGGTCAAAGCTGTTGGAAGGAAATGGTTTGGTGCCAGCATACTTTGCAGATATGACATTTGCAGAGTTTTGTAGATTGAAGTTAGGGCCAGAGAGAACCGCTGAGAGTATATTCTCCGAGAAAACAAGATTTACTGCAGTTGCACCACGGCCTATAACGAGGGTGTTTTTGGATTACTTTCTCAATACCATGTTTGGGGTACCTGCTGACGTTGCTCAAGAATATATACCAAGACGGCCACTCCTCAACTACCTAGACTCTGATTCCACTGAGGATAAAGAGTTCATCCGGTCGCTCATATTATCGGGGACTGACGGTCGTATTGATACAATAGAGAAGTTGTTTAGTACAAAGGCGTATGCACAGCATGTATTTAGTCTTGGGCATATCGATGCAACAGGACAAGATATTGTCTCTCTATATATGCATCTAGAGAAGATGAGAGGAACGGATGCCTCAGATCCCAGTAAAAGGTTTATGGGCTCGTACTTTCCTGGGCTCGACACAAAAGATTCCAATAACAAGGTAGAGGCATATGCCCTCAATGATCCAGATGTTACACAGTTGGCACAGATCGACGAAGGTATGGCTCTTACTTACCTGATGAGTAAGTACTTCAAAGCAGGTCTAAGCTCTGATATGTACCCGAGACTACGCAGTCTTCTGGGTTCGGTCAAAAGTGGTATGAATACAAACATGGCTCGCTTGCCATTACTGTCTATCCAGGATGCTCAGTTTGTTCGGTCAAAGGGCTTCCACAGCATGCTTTTTCATGCCGAGAAAAAGAATTACTTTCATCAGATTAATCTGATAAGTCAGGGGAGGGATATTGATACTTCAAAAGAAGAGATCATAGATAGTCTGTACGAGTTAGCTGAGGAGTATGCTGATCATGGGCGGCCCGATATAGCTATTATCTACTACTCACTGTATGAATACTTCATGTATGCTGATGAGATTACGGTAGAATCGCTTGGCAGTATGTTTAAAGAGTCTCTTGATGTGACAGGGGAACGTGAGTTTCCTTCTTGGCACCAGAAGATGGGGATGCTTGAGATACGTGGATATGACTATGACAAAGGCATTGATCCAACCCAGCTACCTATTCTCTCACATGGGCTCTCAAGAGGTAAAGATGATATAGCAGAGCTTATTGCTACGTGCGAGGAGAGGCATGTGTTTGGGGTCATGTCTGTAATAGATGCTGTCTTAGAGCTTCGAGGGATACACGCTTCATCTGGTGTTATCAAAGAAACTGCTCAGCTGCGCAATGCGTATGAAGCGAAAGATTGGCTTAGCTTGCTTACCGGGATATTTAAAGCTCTTGCACGTGATCTTTCGATGGAAGCAAGACGTGATAAAGGCACTGTGCAAGGAAACAGAGTTTTGATAGCAGATGATATGGGTACGGGCAAGACTGCGATGGCGACCTTGGGTAAGGAGTATGTGGGTGCTCGGCTGGGTGTGGTTATTTGCCCATCAAATCTTGTAGGGCACTGGCAAGAGAAGCTTGTGATGTATCATAGTGATGATTTGGCATCAGTAATGGGAACTAGCCTCAAGGTGCATACGTTTGATACGGGGGCAAGCTATGAAACACTGAGTGAAGAGGTCGCATCTGTCTACCTCCAAAGATCACAAGACAAATGTAATCCACAGTGGATTATCATGAGTTATGATCTGGCCGCCAATCAATCTCATGGCACACAGAACTACACTAAGTTTTTTGATGCTCTTACTGAACGTGGAGTTGATGTGGATTATGCGGTGTTTGACGAAGTGCACAACGTGAAGAACATGGCAGGAGCGTGGGGTAAGATGGCTCTCGATCTTGCTCATACACATCTTGCACAGGCTACCATGGTGTATTTGTCCGGCACACCTGTACCAAATAAGCTCCATGATATCTGGATACAGCTTGTGCTCTTATATCCTGATATAGAAGAAGAGTTGACTGCGTTTATACAAAAGGCCTATGGCAGTACCATGGAGGAGTATTTGCTGTTTTCAGACACTAAGCGCTATCAGTTGGTAAAGGACTTCTTCCAGTCACTGGATATCTTTAAGTTGCGAGCATACATGCATGATCGCATGATTCGACGCAAGGCATATGAAGTTCTGGACTTGCCAAAGCTCAACATGCTAGAAAAGGATGAGATAGATCTGTCTCATGAAGTGTTTTATCATGAGTACGATTTATTTGATGATGAGCGTGAAGAATATGATCTTCTGCTAGAAGACGATATGCTTGATTCAAGTACAAAACTGACAGCACTACGTAGATATACACTAGGTATAGGAAGAATTGAGCGCTCGAGTAAGTATGCCGAGATTAAACAGCAGATGATGGAGATATTTCATGAGCACGACAAGACGAGTGCGGTTATCTTTTCTTCTGACTACCGAGCAGGACTCTTTACGACCAATAGCAAAGATAGCGAGTATGACCATACCCTTGTATCGATCATGAAGCAGGATCCTGACTTCTCTGATATCGATATCCTGGAGTACAACGGTGAGATGAGTGCTGGCTTCAAGAACTATGTACGTAGACGCTATCTGGATAACTGTGATAGAGGTAAGAAAACCTGTCTGATTGCTACTGCAAATACTATTGGTGAAGGTGTCGACTGGTTGACGGTGAGCGATGAGGGACGTTTCCTGGACGTGCCGTACACAGTAGCAAAACTTGATCAGACGTTACGTCGCTTGTACCGTGAGGGACAGAAGAAAGATGTTACTATCAAGATTCTGTGTGCGCGTGACACGATCGAGACAGGTATCAGAAACTATATATTTAAGAAGCAGCTGATCATCGATACATTTCTGGAGGGGCGACCGTTGACCGAGGATCAGTGGGGTATGTTTCGCGTCCAAGATCACCAGCAACTCGGCCTTCTCGATCATCTCGAATCAGTGGACAGGCGTAGGATGCGAGTGTTTTCTGATATGTACCAACTGGGTGAGGAGAAGCTTCTGGAGTATCTCAAAAAGAATGCTGCACGACTTGCTGAGGTGTATCTGATCAACTGGGAAAAGAGTTTTCAGGGAAATAATGCGAAGTTTGTATCCCAGCTCTACCAAGAGCTTGGTGAACTTAAGACTATTGTAGATCTTGGGTCAGGGCCTCTTATCTTGAAGAGAGTGTTGAAAGATCCTTCTGCCCGAGTAATAAGCCTCGATATAGACCCGACGATGCATGAGGCAGGTAAACGCACTTTGCTCGAAGAAGGGGTTCCTGTCGCTGAAACAGACATAGTATTAGGAAGGATGACACAAGCATATGAGCTACTAGCTGAACGCGGGATCTCTCAGGTAGATGCAGTAAATATCTCACTCTCGCTTCAAGATACCGTGAGTAGTCACAAGACGCCGGAGCGCGCTCGTGTACTTCTTGCAGCCAATAAGTTACTGCGTATGGGTGGGTATATGACGATCACCATGCCACCAGCAGTATTTATCGATCAACCTGATGCAGGTCTGTCGAGATCGGATCTTTTGGAGCTTTGGATGCTCGAGGTGGAGAAGCTCGGATTTACGTCACACCAAGATCTAAGTGGTTTTGTGCGATCGGTAGATAATCACGAGCATATGTTTGAAAACGTCACATGCGTCTTTCAAAAGACCGAGGATACAACGCTTGGTATACATCAGATAGCGAGCGAGTGGTTGGCCTTTTCAAAACATAAGGAGTATCGAAGGGGCATAGGTAGTGGTCTCAAAAGAGTAGAAAAGCAAGAGACACCAAAGGCTAGTCGCGTAGAAGAGCACAATGTATTTGCCATCGGTGATCGAGTTATCGGTGAAATGGTATTACCAGATAATACGGTAACAATGAAAGACACGATTAAAACAGAGGTTGTAGAACTGATAGATTTACCTATAGAGCGAGACACGCCTCAGCAACAACCAGCTCAAATACTTACAGTAGATCTGGGAACCCCTTCAGAAGTAATAGAACCTTTCCCTGTTCCACCTATCAAGGTTGAGCAAGAGCGGGTATCAAAGATGCTCATATCCACGATGAACAAAGACACCTTTTGGAATAGCTGGATACAAAAGGGGGCAAATAACAAAGTGACTCTTGTTGCTGATCTTATTGAGAGACTCCCGGAGTTCTACAATCTGAGAGCTACAGATCCAGAGCTGTTTAGCGAGGTCACCGTGACCCAGATGCTTCCACCCAAGAAGCGTGGCAAGAAG
>CAYGIM010000011.1:0-12476 GCA_964349895.1 uncultured Candidatus Peribacteria bacterium
GTAGAGTCTTCTCTCACGGTGGATAAGCGCCTCAAGCGTGCGGACGGTGGATGGGGGCTGATGTCGTGGAGGCATGTCAATCCAAAGAGTATTCGTGATAAAGCGTATATCGTTTTCAAAAAAGAAAAGCGACCGCTTCATTTTGTCGAGCTTGCGAACAAGATCATCGAGTATAAGTTTGACTCAAAGGTCGTTACGACACAAGCTGTGCACAATGAGTTGATTCGCTATGATCAGTTTGTACTTATTGGCCGAGGACTCTACGCTCTGAAAGAGTGGGGGTATGAGTCTGGTACGGTAGCAGATGTTATCAGCGCAATCCTTGAGAAAAACGAGGAGCCTATGACCAAGAAGCAGATTATCGACGAGGTCTTGCTCCAAAGAAAGATCAAGGTCGGTACGATCTCTCTCAATCTGCAGAACAATCCGAAGTTTGTGCGAGTGGGTAGGGCCGTCTATGATCTTCGCGAACGAGCCTAAACTGTAAGCCTACTTAAAAGGCATATTTCGTTGTCACCTGCGGCACTCACTCCTCGATGTAGGTCATACTACACCTGTGTCGCTCGTTTCTGGTTTCCTAGAACTATGCACTTTTACGTAGGCTTATTTTGCGTGGCCTAGCATTTCGTTCGTCTCAATCTTGCAACCGAAGTCCACCGAAGCTACTGCGAATGAGGATTGAACTGAACTACGCTAAAACACCATCGTTAGAATTACTCAATGGCGATTGAGACATACTGGCATAATGAGTATGTTGTATAACATGGTCATATGAGCTTATCTTCCATAGATTAGCTCTTTTTGTTTTCGGTATCGCGCATATAATAAACATCATACAATAGTGCTCTGTAATCAGCTCGATATGAACGAAGAAGAACAAGTAGAACACCACGAAGATGTAGTACGAGACCTCTCACAAGAGATGACAGACCGTCTCGCTAAGCTCGAGGCTATTCGCAATCTCGAGATCGCATACAAAGACCACTTTGATCGTACGCATGTGATCCGTGAGTGTTTGGATCTTGCCACTGCTGAGCCGGATAAGGTTCTTGAACAGCTGGAGGAGATCGATACAAAGACCGATGCCGCATACAAGATCTGTGGTCGTTTGATGCGTTTTCGCAATCACGGCAACTTGAGCTTTGCACAGCTTCAGGATATTTCGGGGCAGATGCAGCTCGCGTTTAGTAAGAAAAAGCTAGGAGCAGAAAGGTACCAGTACCTCCTCAAGCTGATCGATGCTGGTGACTTTGTTGGGGTCTCGGGTAGGTTGTTTATGACCAAGCATGGCGAGATCACGCTGTATGTCTTTGATGTGGTTCTGCTGTCTAAGACCGTGCGGCCGATGCCGGAGAAGTATCATGGGATCGCGGATAAGGAGCTTGCGTATCGTTATCGCTATCTTGAGACGATGACCAGTCCAGAGGCAAAAGATCGTTTCTTATTTCGATCTCATCTAACCTCCCACCTGCGTAGGTTTTTCGAGGATAGATCTTTTCTCGAGGTAGAGACTCCGATCCTTGCCACCAAGGCAAGTGGGGCTCTTGCCCTACCGTTTCAGACGCATCACAATGCTCTTGATATCGATATGTATCTGCGTGTCGCGCCGGAGACGTATCTAAAAAGAATGGTCGTGGGAGGATATGAAAAAGTCTTTGAAGTTGCCAAGTGTTTTCGCAACGAAGGTATCGACCCATCTCATCTCCAAGAGTTTACTCAGGTAGAAGCCTACTGGTCGTATGTAAACTATGAGTCATGGATGGAGCTTACCGAAGAACTTATGGAGTACTTGATGAAGACTTTGCTGAACACGGATCAACTTTCCGTTGCTGGTAGGGATGGTGCTGAGCGTATAGTCTCTTTTGCCCGACCTTATCAGCGTATGACACTTCGTGAGTGCATTATGAACCACTCAGAAGTAGACATCGATGAGTATCCTACTCGCGAGGGTTTGGCTGCCAAGATTCGTTCATTATATCCTGAGCTTGATGGTTATGAGCAGCTAGGTAGAGGCAATATGATCGACTTTCTCTATAAGAAGGTTGCTCGTCCGCATATCACAGGACCACTCTTTTTGACTCACCATCCCTTGGATATATCGCCACTGGCTCGCAAGAACGATACAAATGGCGCGACGGTGGATCGCTTTCAGCTCGTACTCAACGGATGGGAGGTCTGCAATGCCTATAGCGAGTTGATAGATCCTGTGGATCAGCGTGAGCGTTTCTTGGGCCAAGAGTCTGCACGTGCGCACGGCGATGTAGAAGCTCACATGTCGGATGAGGACTTCCTGCGAGCGATGGAGCATGGTATGCCGCCTATGGCTGGTTGGGGTATGGGTATTGATCGTCTGTGTGCGTTGTTGCTCAAGCAGGATAATTTACGAGACATCGTCTATTTTCCTATGATGCGACCGGTGGAAGAGTAGAGAAAATTGCACATTTCTGCGTTGGCTACGTCGTTCGCTCCTCGGTGTATAAGTACATACACCTCGTTCGACTCACTCCTTGCCGCCTTGAACTGTACTAATTTCTCAACTCTTCAGAGAGTAATGTTATGATTATATGCTTCCTGATTGAATTAAGATCGGGCTTTTTGGTATAATAATGCTGTACTATAATAGCATTGTTCCCATGCCAGAAACTCATAGAAAACCAGATGTGCAGCCATCTCCAAAGGAGGGTGTAAAAACGAATGCCGAGCAAGCTCATGATAGAGATATAGAGCAAAAAGCTTTGCAGTTTTCGCAGAAAGACAAGCTGGCTCTTTCGCTGATGGGCAATGTCGTGAAGTTTATGGGGCGCGAGATGATCAAGAGTGCGAGCTCGCCGGCAGACAGCCTGAAAGATCCTCGAAGACTTTCAGCACTCGAAGCACATACACCGGGATCTTGGGCACAGCTCTTTTGTAGTGAACCCAAGTTTGCAGGTTGGGAAAAGGGCAAGAAGTATACTGTCTCATTTGCGGCTGTTGGTTCTGCATCTTTGGAAGACTCGCTGGGGAATGCTCTTGGGAAGTCGGTTGGCAAGATGGTTGAGAAGGCGGGGTCTGCGATGGACGATGCTGCCAAAGATGGATCAAAGAAGAAGGGTGTTATGGACAAAGGCAACACCGTTCTGGATGACTTCCAAAAAGATCTCAAAGACAAACCCGTCTCGCCTACCTTCAATAAAGAGATTGCTGACATGGTAGGATCGAACCTCGGTATTCTCATCAACGATGCCAAGGTCTCCAAGATCCGGATTACCAAGCAAGATGGCAAGGCAACGGAGGCTACGCGTAACAGTGATGGCTCATTTGATGCTGAGGTGAAGATCGAGCATATGGATCAGGTGGAGGTCTTGGAGACAGGATCAAACGTCACTGATACGCAGCTTGCTGATCTCAGAAAGAATGTAGCGGAAAAGTATAACAAACAGTTTGATAGTGACATCAAGTCAGCACTCGAGGTTCCCGGTCAGGAGAAGGTGTTAACGACCGCGCAGAGTGTCTTCAACAGCATGGTTGGCGGACCAGGATGGGGCGTCGCATGCTACAAGATTGCTGACACCATACGTACAAAGCTCGATGGTAAGGGGATCAAGAATGGTCTCAAACCTACGTTTGACGGTCTGAATAAGGGCTTGAGCGGTACCGATGTGCCCCGGCTTATACAAGAAAAGGGGTGGAAGCCAGGCACCGCATTTCATATCTCTACCTCGGGTGATTATCAGTCGATGGTAGGAAGCAATCACTGGTTTACCTATGTGGGGAATGTAGATGGGAAGCCTCGGTTTTGTGATCAGTCAGGATGGATGTCACCGATTGAGAGGGTTTGTAATCCAAATCGACCTCTTCTCGCTGTGTATGCAGTCTAAGAGTTTGTGTAACATGCACATTACGGCGTCATCTACTAATTGTATGCCATTGCGAGTATTCGAAGCAATCCAGAGAACTTATATACATGAATAACATTTGGCATAGCTCATATTTCCAAACTAACTCGGACCCCCTCCTAACCTCCCCCGCGGAGTGCAGGGGAGGGATAAGAAACCAACCATGAAAAATACAAAAATCATCGCGACCCTCGGACCCTCTACACTCAACGAGTCTTTTCTTCGAGATGCGATTCGTGCTGGCGTGAATGTCTTTCGACTGAACTTCTCACATGGGGATCACGAGTGGCACGGCAATGCTATCACAATGATACAGAACATGCGTCAGGAGCTCGGTATGAGTGTTCTGATCATGATGGATACAAAAGGTCCTGGTGTGCGCGTACTGGAGTCCTCAGACGCGCTGAAGATTCTGAAGGGACAGCTCTATATGTTTACGGATGACCAGACGAAGAAAGTGTCTACGCCGGGGACGACCATCTTGCTCGATTATCCTTCTATAGCAAAAGACGCGTCACGGGGAAAACAGATCACGCTCGACAATGGCATGCTGGTATTTGATGTAGAGAAGATCAAAGGCTCGGAAGTATATGCACGGGCAGTATGTGATGGCGTTCTTACAAACAAGAGACATCTCAATCTCCCGTATCAAAAGATCAGCTTGCCTACGCTGACACCCAAAGATATCGATGATATAAGTTTTACGGTGAGCAAAGGTGTGGATATCGTTTCTGTATCGTTTTGCAGAAGTGCGCTGGATATAGAAAATGCACGAGCTATTGCTCGTGGCCTAGGGCGATCAGTCGCCATTGTTGCCAAGATAGAAAATGTAGAGGGGGTAGATCAGAGAGAAGAGATCATACAGAGTGCGGATGGGGTAATGATTGCACGAGGTGATCTAGGTGTTGAGCTTGCAGAGGCACGTGTGCCGGTGCTTCAGCGTGAGATCATTCGTCTATGTCGCGTGCATGCTACGCCTGTCATTACGGCAACGGAGATGCTTCTGAGTATGACAGAGAACCCACGGCCAACACGGGCCGAGGTTTCTGATGTCGCTCATGCGGTATGGGATGGGACTGATGCCATCATGCTTTCAAACGAAACAGCAAGTGGGAGGTACCCACTCGAAGCTGTTCAGACAATGGCAGATATAGCAGAGGAGGTAGAGCCGTGCCGTACCTACTATGATTCAGCAATCAAAGATACATGGGAGAAGTCGGTAGTGAACTATCGCCAATACTCAGATGAGTATGTAAAGCAGTATGATGCTGTGCTCGTACATGGTGACGTCACGCTTGCGATACTTCTCTCAACCTTGAGACTTCCTCGCCCCATATTTTTTATACCTGATGATACATCGCAAGTAACATCGGCCATGGGACTATTCTCGGGTGTGATACCGGTCAGCAATGTAGACATGATTGAGCACTATGTTGGAAAAGATGCATCTTCTGGTAACCATACTGAGCCCGCACTCCTTCATGTCTACAAAGAGAGAGCTCTTATATCGTAGATATAGATGCTATAGCCTATCTTTAGCGCGGGCTCCTGATTGAGCAGAGCCTGATATGAATACGGGCTTTTCTTCATTCCTGCAAAGAACAAACTTTGATACATATACTGTACACTCACCGCCAGGTAACCGGTCTTTGGGAATCCTTTGTCTACACTCCAACTCTGGACGTTGTCTTGTGGGCTAAAGTATTCACTTAGATAAGCCCCCCCAAAGTAATCCACGTAGAGCGGTTGTACGCGGTGCTCTTTGTACCAGAGTGAGAGTCTTTTGAGATCCTGCCCCCAGTCTATATTGGAATCAATAATGGCGTGGTGTCCGTTGTCTGGAGTATAGATGAGATTATTGAAGTACGATAAAAAGTGCGGATAGATACGTACCACATCAACCACACTGATGGTGATTGCGACTGCGCATAGAAGTGGCACATAACGTTTTAGTCCATGGTGAGCCAGGCGTGTGTACGCATACGATGCGAGGTGGGTAACTGCGAGGATGATAAACGGATAGAGGGGGAGGATGTGGCGGATACCGATGTTGAGTTTGCTCGGGAGAAATGCGAGGCTAAGGGTTAGAAGGGATATGCAGATGATGATAGCACTGTAGCTCATCATCTGCTTTTTGGTGGTACTCTTGATCAGAGAGAACGTGTACAAGAGGAGAGCTAGAAGGCTGTAGATGATGAGCCCTAGCTGTGTCTTGATCAGCATGGCAAAAGGGAAGTACCAGCTCCAGCCTTGATACTGGAAGTTGCCAAGCAGGTACTGAGGCAAGTCGTGACCCACAGATGCATGTCCTAGCACGATACCCAAGCCGTAGAGATACTCCACGAGGGGTGTTATAAAGGGGATGTGACTCAGTGCTACGATGATACTTCGACCAACAACAGGATAGCGATCATAAGATCCTATCGTCTCTATAATCTCTGATACTGGCTGACGATACATGACCAGGGCGTAGCATGCAGCTAAGGCGAGGAGTGAGTAGAAGAGTAAGAGTATGAGGTTCTTCCATGAGAACTTGGTTGCATCTTTTTTCAAGACGTATCGGCTTACTACCCAAAGCAGAGGAATGAGGACCAGGACGATGACACCAGAGAACTTAGAAAGGAGGGCGATGGAGATACCGAGCAGCATGATGATGTAGGGAAGCTTTTTAGATGTTTGCTCGTAGAGGTAGAGGCCAAAAACACTGAGAAATATACCCAGGGTAACACCGATATCTGTCGTGATATAGTGGCTGTGCGCAATGATATTTGGGTCCAAGAAGTAAAAGCCGCTACCCAGAAGCGCCCACCAGGTATTGGTGCTTCTCTTGAGCCACGCAAAGATCAGGAGTCCCAGTACTAAGCCTAGAAGAATATTGGGAAGGCGCCCTAGGAACAGTACGAGATCGATAGGGATATCTTTTGCTTCAAAGGGGTTTACTCCTCGGAAGTTGAGAAATGTTACGAGAGAGGCGCTCAGTATCTTGATAAGCGGGGGGTGCTCTGGATTGAGCGCATATGTATGTTGTCTCAGATAACTTACACCGGATACCAGATGGATACGTTCATCGGATGTTGTGCTATCGCCAAGGCTCGAAGTGATCGTCATGAAGAGATAGCCAACAATGAGGATACCTAGGATAACCTTGTGCCAAAACGACGACTGATAAAAAATGCGGTTCATGTGACGTGATCTGATCAAGCTGTTCTTTACATTCTATTGTATTGCGACATAATAAAAAATACAGTTTTTATATTCTAAGACCCATCCCTGATATGGCACAAGCTAAGGGTACCCTAACCGAGAAAAAAACACGTACGAAGAAGGCTGCAGTCAAAGTAGCATCGCCTATTGCGGCAAAGAAAGAAGTTCTTGCAACGCTCAATCCATCTATAGTAGCACGCGAGATGCACGTCTCATCTGAGATAGTTTCCCAGATGGATGCTCTGAGACTTCAAAGCGCAGAAGTATCAAATGCTCTTAAGCAGCTTCATATCACCACATATAAGCTTTTGATTACGACTGTTATCACGACAGGTATCGTAGGAGTCTTGGTGATCGGTATGGGTATGATCCAGCTCTTGGCTCGATAATTGCTCACCACAAGACCACTAAAAGTCACAGCTTCGGTTGTGATTTTTTCTATGGCAAAACTATCTCAATTTATGCTACTTTTGTCTCTTTGATTTCGACTAAAGAATCATATAATAGGCAGTAAGTAGTATTCTAGCCCAGCCCCTATGCAACGTTTTGCTCGTGTATCTCCACTGTTCGCACTTTCTCTTGTCTTGATGCTTTCAGGTTGCAGTCGAGGTAGTGATGCCAATACGGACGTTTCATTTTCTCTCGACGATGAAAGTTCGTATGCTACAGGGGATACATCAAGCGGCGCGTTTCTCGCAGGGCAGATGAATATGTCTGTACTAGAAGAAGCGGATCCACGTCAGAAGTCGCTGGAAGAATACGCACTATCGCTCAATGATGTGAAGAATCAGATAGGTGTACTGGGACAAAAAGATATGCTGACCGAGAAACAGGATGTTGAGCAAGGAGTGGCAGCACTCGAAGCCAAGATGCCTGCGTTGGAGAAAAAGGTCGAAGAGCTCGAGCTCGATCCGAGTGATATCAATGGGCTCAGGGCACAGGTGCTTGGACTCAAGAAGAAACTCAATAGTTTCGTAGAGGTTCCGGCTCCTCGCAGCCTAATATCGTTTGCAGACAAGAAGCGAAGCATTATCGATATGATTCAGACAAAAAAGGGAATCTGGGTCTGCTTGGACAAGGGTATGTATGGGCCGATCACTGGAGAGAGTCTAGGGGATGCCCACCTATATGAGACCAAGTCATTTTTGCGTAGTTGTGCGTATGATGCCAAAGCAGGAGATCTTCTCGTCCTGACCCAGGACTATGCTCTTGCCCGACTGAAAGACGGTGTGTATACACGACTTACGGGTACCCCGGTAGCTGCTAAGCAGATAGCAACTTACGGAAGCAGTATCTATATGTATGATGCCAATGCAGGTGCACTTCTCAAGCGTGGCCGGGACGATCTCAACCTCAAAGATTCTCAGGTCTCACTCGGTGCAGACAAGCTAGGGGGAACAGTGCTCAGCTCATTTGCCATCGATGGTGCTGTATACGCTATCTCGGTTTCAGGTGATCTTCTCAAGTATCACCAAGGAAGAAAGGTAGAGATGAATATCAATACCGCACTTGGTATGCTCGACAATGAGTCCGATATCTTCACGACCCAAGAAGATTCAAACCTCTATGTACTCAACCATGCACTTGGTAGAGTCTATGTATTTAAAAAAGCATTTAGTGCGCTTGATTATTCGAGAGCAATCCAGTTTACGGGTAAGCTCTTAAACAAGCTTGCGGTAGATCCGAGCGGCAAGGTTCTGTATACGGCGGATTCTAAAGAGATCTTTAGCTTTGGGTTGTGAGCGTTTTGAAACATGCACATTTCGCAGCCTGTCCCCGTGAAAACGGGGATCCATTCAATATCGCTCCATCGATGTAGAGAGTACTACACCTCAGTCGTCTCAATCCTTGCTTCCTAAAACTGCGCTATGTTTGAAAACGCTTTATCCATATTCTGTTATTGTAATTACCCGACTTTCCCCGCTATAGCTTCGCGATGACAGAAGCTTTATCTATATTGCATATGCCATATTGCTCTAGAGATATCTTGAGCAGGTATCTGTGTTTGGTTTTCTATGTACTGGCCTAGAGCCATATACTTATATGGCTCCAGGTTATCAGACAGCTCTGTATGAGATGCTATAAAGTCTTTGACTACGGTGTCTGCTATCAGAGGAAGCTCCTCCATATGGTCAAAGGAGAGCTCGTAGGGCTCCTCTCGGAGCAGGTAAGCAAGATCAGTGAGGAGATGTAGTACCCAGGTGATTGAGAGGCCCTCATTCTTACTATCGAGCATGAGCTCGTTGTGAAGATATGTGACGAAGTGGAAGTACAGCGTATGGATATCTTTGTTGGCTGAGCGTATCAGCGTGAGGATCGTATTCTTGCACTCTTCATGCAAGATATAGTCAAAGTGATCGAGAGTCTCTTGGATGATGTCTCTATGCTCAGGGTAGTAGGCAATCAGCACCTCAGAGATCTTAGTCAGATTGTCAAAAGGGTGCTTGTCTCGAGGAAGATCTGAGCGGGAAAATATCTCGACCAGATGATCTATATCATACGAGATCTGGCGGTGTTCAAATATGCCTTTGATCATGTGCAGAAAGGCAAGCTCGTTGATATGGATGAGTGCATTGTTATAGGCCTCTTGGCCAACCACACTGCCTAGGAGGATGTACGCATCTTGGCTTTCCGTAATGGCATCTCCGAGTGGCGTGATTATTGACGCTGGATCGGGAAAACTATTCTGGGACGTTTGGATAATATCCTTGAGAATGTTAGTTAGATCCGGGAAATATGTAGGTACTACTTTATTCATATATAGGAATGCTGATACATAGTATAGTTCGAGGAAGCCAGGAATGAGTCGCACGAGGCGTAGTCTCTCTACGCAGAGAAGCGAATGGCGCAGATGACAAAGAAATATGCATGTAGCAGTATTCCTAAGAGAGGATGTCGAGCTTCATAGAAGCCCGCACTCTATCCATCACACCTGCAGCTACACTGCGAGCTTTCTTGGTACCGGCGCGTAAGATGTCTAGGGTTTTCTGTTGATCTTGATACAGTGCGGTGCGTTTTTCTCGTAGCGGCTTGATAAGATCAGAGAGTGCGCATGACAGCTCCTTCTTGCAGTCTACGCAGCCTCGTTTACCGGTACTGCACTCCTCATACACCGTAGGTGCCGCAGGAGTGTTGAACAAGCTATGGTACGAGTAGATCTGACATATGTCAGGATTGCCCGGTGAGTCTTTGTGGATCTTGGCGGGATCGGTCTTACCTTGCTTTACCTTGTCGAGAATCGTCTGGTCCTCATCGCCTAGATAGACGGCATTACCGAGACTCTTACTCATCTTGGCATTGCCATCGAGGCCGCTTAGGCGAGGTATCTCGCTTAACTTGATGTCGGGTTCTCTGAGGACGGGACCGTAGATACTGTTGAACTTACGGACCAGCTCGCGAGTCTGCTCCACTTGGGGTGCTTGGTCTTCGCCAACAGGTACGAGGTCCGCATCAAATATCGTGATATCTGCAGCTTGATTTACGGGGTAGCCGAGAAACCCATAGGTGACACCACCTTTGCCAAAGAGCTCTTTTTTCTGTGCAATCTCAGCTTTTACTGTCGGGTTACGCTCGAGCCGGTTGATCGTGACGAGATTGGCAAGGTAGAGCGTAAGCTCAGCAATCTCACGGACTTCTGACTGCAGAAAGATGGTTGTCTTTTGGGGGTCGATACCTGCAGCAATACAGTCACAGAGCACCTCGAGGATATTGTCTTTTACTTTTTGAGGATTGTCGAAGTTGTCAGTCAGTGCCTGGACATCTGCAATCATAAAAAATGTGTCGTACTCGTCTTGGAGTGACGCGGTGAGCTGAAGCATACCGGCATAGTGCCCGAGGTGCAGGGGACCAGTCGGACGGATGCCGGTGAGGATGCGTTTTTTCATATAGAATCATGTAAGTGGTTATTGGTCTGTCATTGCGAGTTTTCGAAGCAATCCAGAATCTTTCAGTATGGTATCTGCTTAATCATGTGCTACGTTACCTCAACATTCAATTCATTTCTGGTTTAGACAAACAGCTGTATTGCTCCGAGATATCTCGCAAATGCCAGTAACGAAGATATGGGCTATTCTGATTCCTGAAGAAAGCGAGCGCGTTGTTTGAGGAGCATGAGTTGTCGTAGTGTCGTGATGCAGAGAGTCATGAGGAGTGGGCCATAGACGATGCCGATAGGTCCGAAGATGCTTATGCCGCCGACGATACCCATGAAGATAGCGAGCGGGTAGAGCTGGGTCTTGGCGTCGAGGAAGCGTGGGCGGATCACTGCATAGAAGAGGAAGCTATCTACAAAGATGATGACGAGGATAAAGATTACTGCGATGTACCAGGGAGCAGTCAGGAAGAGAAAGATGATAGATGGGATATAGACCAGCCAGGTACCGATAACAGGTACGAGAGACAGGAGGGCTATGAGGAGCCCCCATACGAGGGGACTTGGAAACTGAAATACCGTATAGATACCCGTCATACATACACCGAGGACGAGGGATGCTGCAATACTGCCGAGGATGACGGTTTGTCCTACATGCTCTACGGCATCGATCAATGCCTGTGTCTCTTTGTTATCAAACGGAAGCAAGCTTTTGATAAAGCCTATGATCTCCTCCCCATCGCGTACAAAGAAGAAGCTGATAAAGAGAAAGAAAAATGTATTGAGGGTGATACCTGCGATATTAGTCACAAAAGAAAGTGAGCTTGCATAGAGTGCATTGCCAAAACCTTCAAATGTCTTGAGCGCGGAAGCTCTGAGAGACTCTGGGTCAAGGGAGATAGGAAGGAATGAGAGAAGCGACTGAAGCTTGTTTACCTGAGTGGATATCTGTTCTAGAAGGTGTGTGAAAGATGCGTTTTGTACAAAGGTCTGTACGTACTCTACAAACCTGGTTGCTTCCAATCCTAGGAGGAGCATGATGGTCGCTAGTGGCACGATGATACAGAGGAAGATGAGTAGTACGCTCACGGCAGCAAACAGATTCTTTCTGTGTGTCAGCTTTTGTGGAAAGTAGTGTTTGAGATTGAGGATGATACTTGCGATGATCGCGCTTAGGACGATTGCGGCGAAGAAAGGAGAGATCAAAAATACGCTGCCTATGAGAATGAGGGCGTAGAGCAGGGTGCGGGAGAAGCCGATAGAGACGATATCTTTCACGGGATTTTGAGATATGAGTAAAGTGTACCTCTCTATTATGGGGTATAAATCGATTTTGAGAAAGATTGCAAAAACAACCCCCTTTGCTATAATCGCTCATGCATTAAGCAAAAATGCTCCTGTTCAACTTGTTTTTGGGCCCGTAGCTTAGTCCGGTAGAGCGCCTCGTTTGCACCGAGGAGGTCAGGAGTTCGAATCTCCTCGGGTCCACCAGGATTTTGTATTCAAAATCCCCTTAAGTCTTAATC
>CAYGIM010000012.1:0-4217 GCA_964349895.1 uncultured Candidatus Peribacteria bacterium
CGTAGGGGTCAGACCATCATAGAGCGGTGCGAGCTTGTTGATGATGCGCGCAACCATATTGTCCTCAGGAAGCACATCACCTTTTTGCTTGAGAAGCTTGATCGCAGTATCTACGGTAGCCTTGATCGTCTCAAACTGGATCGTAGATATGTACCAAAACACGTTGTATTGGTTAGTCTTCTCCTGCTTCTTCATGCGATCGTCAATGCAGAGAGAGAGACGGATAATATGACCATCGATCTTGGATGGATTTTCAATACGCTTCAGAACCTCACTAACCAAGACGGTCTCAAGCACGACCCCACCAATCTGCATGAGAATCTCTACTGCGATATCATTGATCTCCTTGAGCCCTGTAGACTGTACAGTCCGCTTAAGCTTGTTGAGAGCGATGTTTTCAATCTGACGAACACGCTCACGAGTTACCGAGAACTTCTTACCGATACTTTCCAATGTCTGCCGTGGCTTATTATCCAAGCTAAAGCGCTTCGTGATCACATCGCGCTCTTTTTCTGACAATACCATGAACATGTGAGAGATCGCGTCGTTGAGACTCAATGTCACTTTTTTATCGTCATGAGCAGCAAATTGTGTAGACATAAGCAGCAATGCAAATATGGGTAAAGCTCGAGACCAGTATAGGTTTTCAGGTGACCGTGTGGAGCCTGTACTGGATATATGTGTGGGGGTTTTCTCCAAGGAAAGTAATACCGAAACGGGGCCATGTCAATACTTTCACTCTGTATTGTACACCCAATATGAGATCAAGGGTATTATACGAGAATGGCGCATCTTTACCACCATAATATCCTTATGTCAATAAAAGAATATGTGATGGTTAAAAAACAGATTCTATAGTGAAATCCATCGAATAATCCCCTCTGCATGTTTGATAGTCACTGCCACATCTTGGATGCCGAATTTGCCTCAGATCGAGAGACTGTATTAATGAGCGCCAAAAAGCAAAGTGTAACCTCGATCTTGGCCCTATCTCACTCTATCAAGCAGTTGAGAACAGACATCTCACTTGTACGAGACATACAGACTACCTACCCCGAGATTGAGCTTTTGTATGGTTTGGGCCTTCACCCCGACAACGTACACCCCAACAACCCTAGACTTGAGGCTCTTGAGCAGCCTCGCAGTGTTGCCGATATGCTCGATACTGTTTCCGGTCTTTTGCAGGAGCATGGTAGCCACATCGACTGTTTGGGCGAGGTGGGACTGGACACCTATTGGCACCAAGAAAGCCTCGATCAAGGACTTGAGCTCGTAGGAGGACAAGTACTGCTCGCCAAGAAGTACGATCTTCCTCTGAGTATCCATATCCGCGGAGAAGACCAAAAAACAACAGATTCACTTCATGAACGTATGGCGATGATTCTGAAAGAAAGCGGCTACGAACGCCCTTATATCCTACACTGTTTCACGGGCTCGCCCCATATAGCACAACTCGTTCTCAAAAATCCTCATGCCTATATCTCTTATTCAGGGGTTATCACCTATCCATCGGCGAACATTTTACGAGAAAGCCTCAAACTTACGCCCTTAAACCGCTTATTTCTCGAAACCGATAGCCCCTATCTGACACCAGTGCCGCACAGAGGAGAACGCAACGAACCAGCCTACATAGCACATACATATGCATTTGTGGCTCAAGAACTGGGGATACCCTTAGCGGACCTCGACCAAGCGACTCTCGCCAACAAGTCAGCGGTTTTTAGCAAGCCAGCACGCGACCGATCAAAATCGTAATATCATCAGTGTGCTCAGCCTCTCCCACCCAGGCAAGCACCGACTCAATGATCTCGTCCTGCATCTGTTGCGTTGTTCTTTTTGGCGTATTGGTGCTCTCCGGGCGCGTTATGACATCCAAGAATCTCTGCATACCAAAGAAACTGCCTTCTGCATTCTTCGCCTCAGGAATACCATCGGTGTAAAAGACAAATGAATCGCACGAGGAGAATGACTTCTTTTCAACTTTCAATACCTTTGAGATATCTGGCAAGATACCCAGGGCAATACCGCCCTTCTTGGCGATCTCACAGGTCTGATCTTTTGAAGAAAAGAATACCAAAGGATTGTGTCCACACATGACGTAAGAAAGAGTTTTTTTATGGACATCCCAAAGACCTATGATCATGGTCACAAACATATTCTTCTGTGTCTTGTGATAAAAGATCGTGTTGAGTTTATTGGCAATGTGCAAGAGATCCAGATCGTCATTGAGCCCCTCGCTATACATCACTGTATTTACCATAGCAGCCAAGACACCGGCCGATACTCCATGTCCCGTGACATCTCCGATATAGAGCAGGACGCTTCCATCGGGACGTTTGAGAACATCATAGATATCGCCACCTACGAGCATTGCAGGTATCAGACCTGCTGTCAGTTCGAGCGTTTCTGAGAGAGGCAGTACTTTAGGGATCAACTCACGCTGGATCTGACTCGCCAGATCGACCTCCTGTTTGAGCTTTTCAGATGATACGATCTCGGCGGTCGCATCACTGAGCTTCTCCGACATGGTATTAAAGGACTGAGCAAGAAGACCCACCTCATCACCACGTTTGAGATCTATCGTTTTACCAAATCCACCTCGTGAGATCTCCAGGGCAAATGCACTCAGCGTCTTAATAGGTCTCGCAATCCATCCACTAAAGATAAAGGCAAGCACGCCACCGACAACGATAAAGAGCAGTGTAGCAACTCCCGTCGTCACGACCGTATCAAAGATACGCTGATACAGGACACTGTAGGTCACGAGATAGATGACGACATGCTTGGCATCTTCGTGAGGGTAGACCACGATCGAGATCTCATCCAGATCTATGATAGGACGTGTCTCTTTTCCCCGATCATCTTCATAGATAATCTTCTTTTCTTGGAGAGATGTCTTGGGGTTGAGCTCTGTTACCGTATGTAAGTAAACCGGACGTTTTGACGTAGCCTCAAAGACAGAAGGGTTGGCACTCGCGACCATCGGCAACCACTCCTCAGGAATACGCCGTGAGATACCTTGATAAAAACCATTGAGGTCAGTGGAACGCTGATACTCGACATGTCCCGACTTATCCACAATCAGGATATCTTTGATATCACTGTTGCGTGAACTGATGTCGGTCACACGCGGAAGAAAACCTAAGAAGTTGTCTTGGTCCTGTGTCTCAGTAAAAGACCGAACCAAGCTATCATATGTAAGCTCTGCAAAACGAAAGGAGTTCACAAAGATGTCACCATGTAACTCCCGTCCTTTTTGATAGAGAAACAAGAGTGAGTTGACTCCCACGACGATCAGGATGAGCGTTGATATGATCAGAGTAAACTCTGCTTTTAAACTTTTCATAAGGATTGGACTTCAAAAAAGAGTACTAATCCATCAAGCCGTGGCTCAAAGTATAAGCTCTGCTGATACATAATCCTCCGACGCGTCTCGATCAGAGGGATACCCAAGGGATCATCCCATGTTATCACGTTTTGAATGTCTTGCGCAATCTGCCGTCGTACTTTTCCATCACTCACGTTCATCAACTCTTCGATCTTAGTGTCAACAAGAGGGTTGGTATACGCACCACCGTTGTAGTGGCCCATATATCCTTTCATACTATGGACCTGATCCGTAAAGAAAGGCTCAAGATCACCCAACTCAAACTTCCATCCGACAAGATATGTTTCATAGCTTCCATCGGTAATGCCTTTCTCAAAGGTGTCTTCTGAATCGATTACCGCGATGTCAACAATGACATACACTTTCTTGAGTTGTTCACGTAGCTCTTCCGCAATCTTCTTGAGCGTCTGAGGAACGGTAAGATGTATCGTCATAGCCTTATCTTTCATGTACTCCTGCATCAAGACACTATCCATCACTTGCGGTGCACCTGCGAGATTTGATAAGGAAGCGATAGCAGAGACACTGAACTGTAGTGCAGGTGCAGCCAACCCCTCAGCAATATCGGCAAATCGGCCTCGGTCGAGAAACGCGCTAATGTGTGCACGCGTCTTGGGATCATTCAGTGGAGATTCTGGGCCGAGCTTCTTTTGATTATAGACCATATACAAAAGCTCGAGCCCAGGAACATCTACTGTTTTGATATGAGTCGCCTTGTTCTCAACGCACACCACTTCTCGGACATTATAGGCGGGTATCTGCTCGGGCTATTTCTTCTTGCGGTTTCTTTCCTGATACCGTTTGAAAAGCTCACAAAGCGATATGGATG
>CAYGIM010000012.1:4227-8123 GCA_964349895.1 uncultured Candidatus Peribacteria bacterium
GATATCGAGAGAACCATCTTGGATACGCTCCAATCGTTCGACCTTATCAGGGATCCAGGTAAATACGAGATCTCGAAAGTACGGACTGCGTCCCCAGTAGTTCTGATTTCTGACGAGATGAACCATCCGTGAATCAGTCGTCTTATCCTCTACCACATAGGGCCCCGTACCCACAGGCATCTGGCCTGCTTTCGCCGTATGGAGGATCGGAATAAAACTCATCTTGCGTAAGATGAGCGTATCGCGTTGCTTCAAGTGTAGCACCACCGTATCAGCAGTATCAGGATCGACAGATACCCTATCAATCGTATCCATAAACTGGCTCATCTCTTTTGGCCGATCTTTCAAAAGTTTTCCGAGTGAGTCTGCAACAAGCGCAGCATTGAGTTCTGCACCATCATGAAATGTCACACCACTTCTCATATGAAACCTCCAGATACGATCGTCCTCTTGGTCTTGAGCCCATCCAGAAGAAAGTGCTGGGCGAATACGAAACGATGAGTCCAAAGAAACGAGTCCCTCAAATATGTTAATCGTAATTCTCCGTGTAAAGAACTCGACTCGTAGTGGATCCAGTCGGGCAGGCAAGATACTCACGCCGATCAGCAGTGATGACTTCACGGGCACCTTGGGAATCAGTGATTGATAGATCACATATCCAGAAACCACGAGCGCGCAAAACGCAAGAACACTACTGATAAGAACCTTATGCTTTTTGAGATCCATAGCGGTATACTATATAGCTAATACCACTTACAATTATGAGGGCCATTGCGGCATAGAGAGCATAGTACCAAACAGAATTTCCCCCTGTCTTCGGAAGGTAGGGCGCCGCAGGTCGCAAGATGTTTGGCTCGATCTGCAGCGTACGAACCCGATCGACACCATTATCATCTGAGGCGATAACACTCACCTGTGTCGCTTCAAGATTTGGATCATAGAAACATACAATATACTCCTTGCCATTTACCTCCTCTACTTGTGCAGCTACTTGTATACCATCAATACACATCTGGATACTATCTGGTCGCAACTGCGTATCCCCCTGGCGTTTCTCAAGTCGTACACAGATCTTGTCTGGCTCATCTTGTATCACGCTACCCGAGGTCACTGGCGTGACACTACAATCAAGGGTATCTGCATGGACGATCGTTTGTGCCGACACAGTCCCATCATACCTCACCGGCAAATCAATACGGATAGCACCTGGCCCAGCATTGCCCAGCAAGAGATCGTTACCTAGCGTAAAAGGAATGCTTCTCGAGCCAGCATTACCGATAGTCTGATCCATATATTGTAGGGAATCAACCCCCGCTGAGGTGGGGAACGTATATCCTACTTGTGACACGACAAGGCGGTAGCTACCAGGCTGAACATAAAAAGCATAACCCCCACTCCCTTGAACAATCTGCGGATTCAAGGTCTTGGTATCTGCAGTAGTTCCCGTGGCTGTGTTAAGCAGCGTATACGTTGCTTTCCCCAAAGGATTATCCGTAGATGCCTCATACGCAGTACCGTAGACCAAGATGCGTCCAGGAAAAACATCCGGCTTTACACGCTCAAACAGTGATGCACATGTGACCCCCTGGGCTGAAGCCGATGCTGCACTTACGGCAAGAAGCCCCAGTAGCAGAGCGGCATAGAGTCCTCGTTGTAGATACTTTTGTATGTGTTTCATAATAGGAGGTTACAATCAACGTATTGAAAGAATATCACCGTAATCCCTCTTGATAGCATCCAGCATCTCTCTCACCTCCACGATCAGATACTTCATGCTGGTCGTTTCAGCATACCGAGCGTTTGATAGCTTGTAGATGTGCTGTATCTTGGTCATGATGTTTACTGCTTTGATGCTCAGCATATCTTGTATACGTGGCGACAGTCGTGAAAAAGCCTCCGGTATAAACAACGAGGTCGCATGCATTTGATGCAAAGGGTTGCCCTGATCATCGATATCATCGATCAGATGGCTGATGAAAGCTGCATCCGCTGCGTTCAATGTTTCATGAACACCTCTACTTACGCGAGTTAGCTCCTCGTCAGAGGTCTCAGTACTGCTTGCCTGTATCAGTTTGTGAAAAGCAGTGTTGGTCATTGTTCTGCTGATGTTACATCGGTATCTTCTGCAACCTTCTCACGGCTTACCTCGAGGTAGCGTATATAGTCGGTTCCATACGTCACATAAAACCAGGAATACATCATCTCCAGAACCGCGTGAAATCCTACCATCAGCATCCAAAGGAGAGGAAACAAGAGCAAGATAAACCAGCTTACTTGGCCGATGATCTTGGCGGCAAATGCTACAATCGTGAGCACAGAGATCAAGGCGAGAGAAGCGGCTATAATACCAAGTAAGGTATAGGTATTGCGAACGGTGATCTCACCAGTAATGTATGCCAAAACGGTTACCGTGATAATATGGGCCACTCCTGCCAGTGTCAGCATCTGCTGACCGTAAAGAACGATGTACAAAGGCACAAATGCTACCGATACGACGGTCACCAAGATAAACACCTGTGTGAGTGTAGAAGTGATCCTGGTATACTTTTCTCGATCTACCAAATGCAAAAGACTAAAGACCAAGAGTGAGGCCAATACGGAACCTACATAGGTGGAGATAATAAGCAGAATAAACACAATCAAGCCACCACTGCCCTCACCACCAAAGAGCAAAAACAGCTGATTACTCAGAAGCCAGTAGATGAGTAAGATACCCGATCCGGCCAGGCCGCCCAAAAAAGCCACTAATGATCGAAATACGACATCATGATTGTAGACTCTCCGTGGTCCACGATCAGTTGCGGTAACCTCTTCTGCAGTCGTTGTACCCTGTTCCATATGCGCGGTTTTATAGGCGTTATATATGAGTACAGTATAGCGAATATCTCGCTATTATTACAAATACTTGAATTTTTTTGGGTTTTCGTTAGTATCATGGGCATACATACGCAAAATATACATTTTTATCGCATAGATATATGTCTCATAAGAAAGCCGGTGGATCTACCAAAAACAATCGTGATTCTCAATCAAAGCGCCGTGGTGTAAAGCTATTTGGTGGTGAGGTCGCAAAAGCAGGCAATATCATCATCCGCCAGAAGGGTAATGTCGTCTTTCCTGGAGACAATGTTGGCCAAGGGCGTGACTTCTCTCTCTATGCTCTTTGCGATGGGGTTGTAGCATTTACCGAGAAGAAGCTCACGAAGTTCAACGGCCGAGTATACAAAGACAAGCTCGTACACATCAGAACAGCATAATTAAGAAAAGCCTTCGGGCTTTTTTTATACGTAACATCATATTACATCTTCTGTCATTGCGAGTCACGAGAAGTCAATCCAGCTGTTTGTCTAAACCAGAAAACTATTAGATTATGAGGTGAGCACTAAGCAATATAGAAGGCTTTAATGCAGAAAGATTCTGGATTGCTTCGAGTACTCGCAATGACAGAAATACATAGAACCACACCCACTCCAGATATGCACGAACGCCTAAAAACGGCATACCAAGAATTGCTCGGGAAAGGCAGGGTAACCATTTGCCTGAAGATCCAAACCAATGCGCGCAAGCTTGGGGTTCTTGGTATGCTCGATGATGGAAGCATAAAGATAGGCATCGCCGTAGCCCCCGAGCAAGGTAAAGCAAACGACGCAATCATAGCCTACCTCAAGCAAGAAATGCAGCTAGGAAGCGAGTACTCATATCGCTATCTCCAAGGGAAAACAGCTACGCGCAAAGTACTCCTGATTGAACTAAACTAGCAGCTCGATGTTGCTGGTCGCAAATGCTTGTTTGATACGAGAGACGCCTGCCTCGACCTCTTCCTCCGTCAGGGTACGCTCATCCGATCCCCACGTGATAGAGACGGTCAGGGCTTTTTTACCTGCTCCATATTTCTT
>CAYGIM010000012.1:8133-12419 GCA_964349895.1 uncultured Candidatus Peribacteria bacterium
TCGTCACGATACAGCTCTTTTGATGCAAATGCCGTGATGAGTGGATCGAGTTGTTTCACCTCAGAAAGCATCGTAGAGATATGACTAAATGGAACATCTTCCGACACGATACAAGTAACATCTCGCTCGCTCAGAGGAAAACGTGGAGGCTCTTGGTAGGAGAACGGAGCTGACTTGAGCGTAAGTATCGTAGTTACAGAAAGCTCAAATACCAAGACATCTCCTCGTATATCCGCATCCAGAGACTTACGCTGAGATGGATGCAGGAGGCCAGCGTATCCCAAGACAACACCATCACTCTGGATCAAAAATGAAGCGCGTGGATGTACAAATGCAGAAAGAGTCGCCTGCTCCAGATCTTGCGTAGTCTCAACCACAATGCCTAGCGTAGCAAGCATTGTCAGGAGATCTTGTTTGAGCTTCATTAATGCGTCTTCAGACTGTTCAGGAGAGACTATCAAACAACCGGAGATCATATGCTCTTCTCGCTCGGAAGCCTTATCGAGCGAATAGGCTTTTCCTTCCTCATATATGCCGAGAGCATGCCCTGCCCCCCAAGCACCAAGGTTTGCAAGCAAGCCAGGTAACAGGCTCGTACGCACCGCCGTCTTTTCAGCAGAGATCGGATTCTTGAGGTTCAAAGCCTTCTTTGCATCGACCATGTTATCGGAGACAACTGAGTAGAGCATCACCTCGTGCAGATTGAGGCGAAATGAAAGAAACTCTTTGATATGACGCACAGACTGCCATGCGTCCCGAGTGCTGAGCAGGTGAAGTACATTTCTCACCGGTTCTCCCTCCATATCATTGTAGCCTGTTATACGCGCAATCTCTTCGATCAGATCATCTTCACACGCGACATCTTTTGTTGCCCGAAATGTTGGCACCGTCACCGTACATACTCCATCCTTACCGGGTTTAACCGTAAAACCAAGAGAGCCAAGAATATGCAGCACTTGTTCTTCTGAGATACGTATACCAATCTTCTTCTCTATGTACCACGAACGCAACTCGATCACCGGAAGCTCCGTTTTCTTTGGGTAATAGTCAAACAGGCCTGATGTAATAGTTACGTCGGGAGAAGATTCTTGGACCAAGGCATACATGAGCTTCAATCCAGCGAGTGTCATCTCAGGATCAAGTGACTTTTCAAACCTAAGGGACGCATCAGTTCTGACACCATGAGCGATACTACGGACACGGATTCTCTTCGGGCGAAATGTGGCGCTCTCCAAGAACAGCTCTGAGGTATTGCCCATAACCTTACACCCTTCACCGCCGATGACACCCGCCAGTGCCAAAACTTTTTCTGCATCTTCTATCACGAGATCTCGCGGATCGATCGTTCGCGCGACCTGATCAAGACTCGTAAATGAGCTATCAGGAAAACGAGAAGAGCCAACGTGCACCTGACCATGGATCCCACTCGCATCAAATGCGTGCATCGGCTGCCCTAAGGTATACATGACGTAGTTGCTGGCATCCACAATGTTGTTGATCGATGGAGCGCCAATACGTGCCAAAAGGATCTGCAACCAGATAGGACTATCGACGACTTTCACACCGGAAACTTTCACCGCACTGTAGCGAACACAGTCCTCATCATCGACATCGACATCCAGTTTACTAACAGCAAACGACAACTCAGATAGCGTCATCGGTTGCAGCTGTCCACCTGAGACAAGTGCGATCTCTCGCGCAAAACCATAATGTCCCCAGAGATCCGGCCTGTGAGTAATAGACTTGTGATCGATCTCAAGCACTGTATCTTCACCAAGATATACGGATCCAAAGTCCTGGCCAATAGCTGTATCCTCCGGAAGTACCCAGATACCATCTGAGTCCTCTTCAAGTCCCAGCTCAGACTTGGCCGCGATCATACCATTGCTCTCTACATCTCGAATCTTAGCTTTTGCTATCGTCAGACCATTTGGCAAGGTAGTACCCGCTGTTGCTACGACTACTCGCTGTCCTTCTGCGATATTGCTTGCACCACAGACAATCTGGAGTCTTTCCTTACCAATATCTACATTGAGAACGTGAAGCTTATCCGCTGAAGGATGCTTCTCACAGCTGACAACAAGCCCAGTTCTCAGACCAGCAATGGAAGGAAACGTATGTATTGCATCGATCTCGACCACCTTGGTC
Organism: uncultured Candidatus Peribacteria bacterium; assembly: GCA_964349895.1. Lineage (GTDB taxonomy): Bacteria > Patescibacteriota > Gracilibacteria > CAYGIM01 > CAYGIM01 > CAYGIM01. The sequence goes on from CAYGIM010000012.1 coordinate 10,282, forward strand.
ATGATCGAGTTGTACAATGTATCAAATACGGTATCTTTCGGAAGCTCTACATATTTCTTTAGCCACGAGAGAGAAATCTTCATACTGTCTCTTTACAAACAAATAGTTCGGGAAATGCTGTTACAGAGTTCATCAGCCGGATATGTATGTATCACTGCTTCCCTGATAGAAGTATTATATGCAAAAGATGCCAAAGCACCATCTAAGACCAAGACAATTCCTATGGAACACAAAGAGTACATTATCGATATAGAAAAGATCGCTTTTAGCGGAAAAGGCTTAGGACATGCAGAGGGGAAGACCTTCTTTGTTCCCTACGTCTTACCTGGCGAGACAGTACACGCAACCATGCGCAAGAAGCGCAAAGGGGTGATTGAGACCAATGCTCCTATCTCCATCACAACAACCAGCACAGATAGGATAGCTCCTCGCTGCAAACACTTCACACGCTGTGGTGGATGTAGCTACCAGCACATCCCCTATGACAAACAACTTGAGATCAAGACCGCTCAGATCACAGAAATATTTCGAGGGCTCGACCTTCCCAAGATCACCTATCCGCTATCGATAACGGGAGCCGAACATACTTACACCTACCGCAACAAGGTAGAGCTTAGCTTCGGGTTTACCGAAGAAAGGAAACCCGTACTAGGCTTTCACACCCCAGGTAGATTTTATGATATCGAGGAGATCATGCACTGCGATCTTATATCTGAGCGAGCAAACAGGATTATTCAAAAGTATCGAGAGCTCCTATTTGCAAAGGAGCTTCCTGTCTACAGAGCAAAAGATCACAGCGGTGAGCTCCGTCACTTGGTCATTCGCGAAGGATATATGACAGGCGAGATCATGGTAAACCTCGTCGTGCAAGGTAACGTATCTCTGGATATCTATCGAGAGATAGAACAAGCGTTACGCAAACATGTGCCTATCGAGTCTAGTTTTCTGACCATCAATACATCGATCTCTGATAACGTTCAGGTTGATTCACAGATACTCTTATCAGGAAATGATCATATCAAAGAAAAGATTGGAGAGGACATATTCTCCATTTCCCCTATTTCCTTCTTTCAGACAAATAGTCATCAGGTAACGGTATTGTATGATCGTGTGCGCTCGCTGGTAGCGCAGATAGATCTCCAGGAAAAGCATATACTAGAGCTCTATAGTGGCACGGGAACAATCAGTATATACCTCGCGGATATGGTAGATACGAGTACCGGAGTAGAGCTCGTACCTCATGCTGTTGATGATGCCCATAGCAATGCTGCGCTCAATGGTAAAACGAATGTGAGCTTTATCGCGGCCGACGTCCTCGACCTCCTCAAAGAAGAACACTCTGTGATCCGCGAGAAGAATATTCTCATCCTTGATCCTCCACGAGCCGGTATCCATCCCAAAGCCCTCAAGCTCATACTGGAAAGAGGCTGGGAACATGTAGTCTATGTATCATGTAATCCCACAACACTCCGGAGAGATATAGAAGAGTTCGGATCAAACGGGTACGAGGTGGTCTCCCTCGAGGCAGTTGATATGTTTCCTCAGACGTATCACATAGAGATGGTGTGTTATATGAGAAAGGTGTAAATGTATGACAAAACACGGGGTATTGTATTTCTATGGTAACCCGAGCATTCACTGAAATCTATTATTCTAAGAGGCCATTATACTCCTTCAATTTTCTAGTATTATTCTTAATATGTTCAAAGAATAGATCACTTTGAGAAATCGCCTCATTTGACTTGCTGGTGATCTGTTCGCTCAAGATGTAAAAGTCTTTTTCAATATTATCTCCGCCACACTCCGCATTGAGAAGATTATTTAGAGATTCTGAGTAATTTACCATTGAAGAATCAGTTTGTATCTTAGCATCTTCAAGCTCAACAAACTGCTTCGCTATTTCCTCTAATATACTTTTATTCTCCCCATCCATATCAACGCTAAGTTCTTTGACTCTCTCTGTTTGCTTATGTATAGATAATCTCCTCGCTTCAGTCTCTGCTTTTACCTTTGGTAATACTTCTTTATACTTTGAGGACAATCCACAATTCCTTTTTCCATAGAAGTAAACAGGGATCTTGTCGATACTAGCCATCTCCTGTTGAAGTTCTTTAGAAAAAGTATTATCAGAATACTTG
>CAYGIM010000013.1:0-11803 GCA_964349895.1 uncultured Candidatus Peribacteria bacterium
ACGTACCAGATGATTCGTTGAACTTCCACCATGTATTGATACCGGTAGGTAGAGGGGTACAAGCGACCGTAGAGCAACCAGATGCATTTACTGCACCTACACTTCCTGCACAAGCATCAAGATTGTTCGCAACACCATCACTATCAGCGTCATTTGGAGCGCACATACTTGCACTTCGAGCAGTATAGATATTCGTAATATCTGTACCGGTGAGGGTTGTATTGTATACTTGCACCTCATCTATTCGGCCAGCAAAGTAGTACTGAGGAGTGTATGCACCCAATCGTCCGATCGACGTCGGTAGGCTCGAATAAACGGGTAGACCTGTATTCGTATCAAGATTAACCGTCTGAGAAACACCGTTGATATACAGTGATGGTGCAACTCCAGGTCCACCATTCTGAGTCATGGCAACGTGGTACCATGTATTTGCAACAAAGGTGTAGTTTGCTGCCCACACGCGCCGCGTAGCGCCAGATCCATTGTATATGTCCCAGCTAAGTTTTGTACCAGTAGCGCTGATGCCAAAGTTGGCGATACTAGCTCCCCCTGCATCAGAACTTCCGTATATTGAGTTGAGAGCAGCGAAACTAGACGGTCTCACCCAAGCTGAGATACTTATATTGTTTGTCGGTGTTTGATCTCCAACAGATACCACATCATTTGAACCGTCCAAGTTAAATGCTTTGTTGGCATATCCCTCTACAAGTGTTGAGATGCTTGCACCGTTCTGTAGAGTGCCATCACTGCTACCTGCGAGATCGATCGCATGACCGTTTGCGCTCCAGTAGTGCACTAATCCTGTAGGTACTGCAGTACAGATCTCATTTTGGCACGTGCTACTACAACCATCTGAGCTGCTGGTATTTCCATCGTCACACTCTTCAGTGTTTTCCATAAACGTATTGCCGCATGAGAATGGTACACACGAGCTGTTATTCGCATCATTCACGAGCATCTGAACTTCTGAAAGAGTAAGAGCTCTATTAAACAACTCCACCTCATCGATCTTACCGTTGAAAAAGGAACTTGGTACTCCGCTACTATGCAATGCACCGATCAGCACAGGTAGCGTATTTTGGGTAGCCACCACAGCAGGATTACCAAAAGAAGTTGTGCTTGCTTGTACGCCGTTGATGTATAACGTAATTCCTGCGCCTGAACGATATACTCCCACAACGTGTGTCCATGTACCTGTAGGTATAGTACTAACAGCTGTCTGAACTCCATTGGCAGCACCAGGTGAGCTGACATCTCCCTCTAGTCTACCTGTCGAGGTTACTCCTAATACAAACCGATACCCTTGCTGAGGCGGATGAGGAGCATCAGCTTTTGAAGCTACCACACAGTAGCTTGATGGACACGTACCCAGTGATGTCGGATTTATCCATGCTGCCACTGTCAGATCAGGAGCGATATTGAGACTTGGAGCATCTGGAATGCTTACATAGTCGTTGGTACCATCGAGACTGAATGCCTGGCCTACTTTACCCGCTGCTGTGGTTGCCCCATTTGTAAGAGTACCGTTATTGGCACTCGTTGAGCTATCATCTGCATTACCTTCACCCCTCCAGAATCCGACTTTTCCAGAAGCGCTTGCAGCACATACCTCGAGCTGGCATGTGGAAGTACAGCCATCGTTTGCGAGAACATTCCCATCATCACATGTCTCCATTCCCTCAGTGATAGAATTGCCACAGGTAGGCGTACAAAGACCGTTACTATCCGCATTGGCTATAGAAAGAACTTCTTTTGCAGTCAGAACCCGATTGTATGCCTGGAAGTCATCGAGCGTGACATTGGTAAACTGGCTCAAGAACTGATTCCCCAGATAAAACGTACCATTTAGGACCGTCGTCAGTACTGTCGCAAAGTTGCCGACTACCGGTATACCATCTACGTACACGATATGCGTACTAGTCGTAGAGTTATAGGTATAGGCGATATGGTGGAACGCGTTATCAAAGAGATTCTGCGTACCCCCGCCTAGTGCCGTTACCCATGTCGTCATACCTATGACACCACCTGCACTGTTTGTATAGAGGCCCAGCCAGTTATTTCCACTAGCTGTTCCATAATCCAATATGTAGTTCCCCCCGGCGTCATGTCCTGATACAGGAAACTTTGCCCACATAGCAAACGTGCGAGATGCACCACCGGAAGGCAAGCCCACATCACTGGATGACACGCCTGTATTTGTCCCGTTGAAAACAAGTGCGTTGCCGATCTTACCAGCTGCAAAGTTTACAGTCCCAGCTATCGTACCAGTACGAGTTCCTGCGCTGTCATTGACTACAGTTCCAGATGACTCATTGAGCTTCCACCACGTATTTATACCAGATGGAACATAGCTACAGCTCGCAGCCGGACAACCAGATGCATTGACCGATCCGATACTTCCCGCACATGCGTCTTTCTTATTGGTGACACCATCACTATCTGCATCAGGCTTACAAATACCAGCAGACCGTGCGTTATAGATACTACTCACTTGTCCTCCGGTCAGCGCAGTGTTATAGAGCTGCACATCATCAATACGAGCGTTTGCAAATGATGTATTGTTATCGGCACCTATAAATGCCGGAATGGATGTATATGTTCCCAAACCATCTCCAACTGTTGTTGTCGACGTTACTCCAGTGAGAGCAACTCCGTTTACATAGAATGTAGGCGTAGCTGCCGTGTTTGTCGCTTGTGTCATCACCACATGGTACCACTGGTTCTGCTGGAACGTATAGTTACCTGTCCAGTAGCGACGTGACGAAGAGTTGTGGTCAATCACCCAACGTATCTGTGTATTGCTTGACGTGATGTCAAATACATAGTTCGGATACCCACCAGATCCACCATACGTACTAAAGATAGTATGTGCTGTTGGACTGCCTTTTAGGTACACCCACGCACTGATTGATAGATTGTTGGTAAGTGTGATATTGCCAAGGGCTACAGCGTCGTTGACACCATCAAAGTCAAATGCATTTCCTATCTTACCAGCTACGAATGTCGTACCACTCGTGAGTACTCCGTCGTTTGATCCTTTGTAATCTATGACATCATTATTTCCTGACCACCATGATACAAGACCCGATGGCTCGGAAGCACAGATCTCGTTCTGACATGTTGATGAACACCCATCAAGAGAGGTTGTGTTTCCATCATCGCACTCCTCGGTATTGATCACACCACCATCTCCACACAAAAGACCACACACACCAGCTGAGCCGGAATTGTATAGAGCCAAGATAGTCGCATCACCGAGACTCGTATTGTAAAGCCGAACCTCATCGATACGACCATTAAATACATGAAATATACCAGGTGTTGCACCGGTGTCCTTGATAGCCCCAATTGCAGCATTACCTGTGCTGTTATTGATTGCTCCACTAAATGCTGTCGAGCCTCGCTCTACTCCATCTACATATATCTTGAGTGCACTTCCAGTATAGACACCTACCAGATGATGATATTCGCCGGTCGGAAAGCTGACAGAAGAGTTTACTTGTGTTGTGGTCGATCCATTACCTGAGACAACAAATACTGGAGTATAGTTGGATCCTGATTGTGTAACCAAAAGGCCATACCCACCTTGTCCATCGGTTGTATCACTCCACTTCGCAAATATATATGGGCTGGTACTCGAGCCTGCGCCTGTTACACGCACCCAGGCTTCTACACTTAGGGGGCCTGTTTGCTGAAGCGAAGCTCCGTTACCAAGATCTACATAATCATTGGTACCATCTATCTGAAATGCTTTACCTACACGACCATTTGCCAGCGATGAGTATGTTGCACCGTTGGTAAGCGTACCATTGTTTAAACCAACAAGATCGTTTGGCGTATCTGCTGCGTTCCACCAATCTACAAGACCGCTTGGCTGTGCTGTACATACCTCATTGATACACGTAGCACTACAACCATCACCACTCGTGGTATTGTCATCATCACACTCTTCGCTCGTGACACGTGTTCCGTCACCGCATACTGGACCGCACGTACCCATAGACTGACTATTAAACGCCCCCAATACCTCACCGGCCGTGAGGGTACGATTGTAGATCTTGAACTCATCGACACGTCCTGCCAAACCACCGCATGATGCAGAGTTACCTATCTGCAATGCAGAAGCATTTGCTGTGAATCCTAGGGTACCCGTTGCTTTGAGAACACCATTGATATATATCTTACCGGTGCCGCTGTCATTGGTCACTGCTACGTGATACCATTGATTTTGGACAGGGTAGGTCGCAGCGCCTGCAGCGATAAAGTTCGTACTATCGCCAAACACGAAACCATCAGCATCAGTGATCGCAAGTTGATAGAAGTTTGTATTTGGAGCACAGTCGTTACGCTTTCCAAACAGATGGTAGGTACCTGCCGTTCCATTGGTCTTGCGGAACCAGGCCTCTATCGAAAAGTCATCAGTAGAAGCTGTGTATGAGTTATTTGTATTGCTTGCTATTGTGATTGCTTGAGCACCGGTAAACTGGGCAGCAGTTCCTACCTTGCCAGTGCCATTAGTGCCAGCACGTACACCATACTGTGCACTGATCTCATCGATCGTACTCGTGCCAGATGTCTCCTCAAGCCTATACCAGTTCTTGAGATTACTCAGTGGTGGCGTACACACATCTACAAGGCACGTCGCACTGCAACCATCTAGAGGTGTCAGATTCCCATCATCACAATCTTCCGTACCGAATATTGTTTCATCGCCACAGAGAGGGCCACACACACCAGCAAGATCTGCACTATAGAGGCCAGCAACAGTTCCTGGTGCCAGGGCAACGTTGTAGACCTGTACTTCATCGAGCTTGCCAGACCAATGACCTGTAGAAAGCCCGTTTCCGATATGAAACGGCTGAGCATTTACAAATGGTATGATTGTCTGAGTAATTGAAACATCCTGAACGCCATTCACATACAGCTTGATCGTACTACTGTCCCACGTAGCAGTGACGTGAGTCCAGCTACTTAGTGGGATAGTAGTCGTACCGGTTACGGTCTGAGAGGTCGTATTATTAGCAACTCTCAGGTTTAGATGTGCCGAGTTATCTACAAAGAAGTCATATGCGATATTGTTGGTGGTTGTGTTTGCCTTCGCCATGATTCTTCGGTTTGATCCTGAGTCCTGAGCAAGAGTCGTAGGATTGATCCAGCTCGAAAGTGTTCCGGCTGACGTCAGATCTAGAGAGTTACTATCAGCAACCACGATAAGATCATCCGTTCCGTCAAAGCTAAATGCCTGGCGCACCTTGCCGGTTGCATAGGTAGTACCGTTTGTCAGAACACCATGGTTCGTGCTCACGAGGTCATTTGGGGTATTTTGTGCATCCCACCAGCTTATAAGTCCACTCGGAGCCGCAACACATACCTCGCTTTGGCATAGTTCACTACAACCATCATAACTTACGATATTACCATCATCACACGTCTCACCAGACTCTATAGTCGTATTTCCACATGTGAGTTGGCAGCTACCACCACCTTGCGCGTTGTAGATATTCGCAATCTCTGTAGCAGTCAGCTCACGTGAGTGTATCTTGAACTCATCGATATTTCCGGCGACAAATGCAGCGCTTACTGATGCATCAAATACTTGAGCACCGATCGTGGCACGTGTAACACCTGGCATATATGGATCACCATATGTGCCCCCGGTACTATTTGGGGTCGCGGTTCTCTGCACACCATCTAGATAGATCTTAGGCGCTACAGCTTGTGTGCCACTCATCGTGATAGCGACATGGTGCCACCCACTATTGATCAAAAGACTTCTGGTCGCCGTGACAAAAGCAGCACCGCGTGCAACACCACTGTCATTTACATATACTCCAACCAACTCATTGGTAAATCCACCAGCACATCCATTACCTATAGCATATGCAACCCTACTCGTAGATGACAATGGTGTAGTCTTTGCATAAAATACCTGACAGGTATCAGATGTTGGTTTAAACCAACCTTCTATTGTTTCAGCTCCGACCTGATTGAGATCAGCAAGATGTGCAGATAGGTTGATGTATGAGTTACTATCACCCAAGTTTACTGCCTGGCCGACTTTTCCGTTGCTATATGCAACACTTCCCACAACCGTACCGTGATTGTCAGATCTGGTATCTAGGACATTGTTCTGGAACTTATACCACGCAGTCATACCTGTATACGGTGTTGCTGTACAGACCTCCGTCTGACATGTAGCGGAGCAGCCATCACCCTCGATAGCATTGCCGTCGTCACACGTCTCAGAACCAAAGGCGGTTGCATCTCCGCATATAGGACCGCACACACCGTCAACACCTGCTGTATAGATATTGGCAATCGTAGTTGGAGAGAGTGCCACATTATACACTTTCAACTCATCGATCTTTCCTTTAAAGAAGGTTGCAAATGAGCCATCGAGCGCTTGCGAGGCTCCGATCAGCCATGGGCGGGTATTTGATCCACCAGTAGATGGGATAGCCTCAAAGACAGTAGTGGGCTTTGCGACACCATCGACATATATATCAACCGTTTGCGTTGCGCCATTCCACACAAACGCCACATGATGGAGGTTTGTATCCGAGATAACCGTATTGGTCGTCTCTACTTCTCCATAGAGACCTGATCCGTCTCCGCATGTAGCCAAAGGAGTCCCGGGCGCTGGTATACGTACTCGAAGCTTTTGAGCACCACCGCTTGTTACGAGAGAAAAAGTCATACCTCTCTGGCCAAGGTCGCATTTGTGTTTATTTACAATCGCCTGGTTGGTGGTAAGACTTGTAGTCTGTATCCACGCCTCTACTGATTGTGCGGTACCGAGGCTTAGATTTGTAGCATGGGGCACCGTGACATAGTCATTGATACCATCGAAACTAAATCCATTTAATACCTTTGCTGCAGCATAGGTAGCACCATTAGTTAGAGTACCATGATTGCCATCTTTGATGTCGCCGGGACTGTTTTGTCCATTCCACCAGCTGATCAAGCCGCTTGGCTCTGCTGTACAGCTATTACCAAAGAACAAGTAAGGAATTTCTGGCTCTTGTGGAGTGACATTCTCAGGCTCGGTAGGATCCCAGTCTTGGAGACCATTTCCAATACCATGCTTTTCAAAAGCAAGAAGGATATCCTCTAGATGAGGCGTACCATTGAGGAGATTTGCATCATTATCGTCTTCCACAACCATCGCATACATGTATCCTCGTAACGTATTCTTTGCATGAAAGAGTGCATTAAACACTAACTGATCTGTAACTGCGGAACCGAGTGTGCTATGGAGATCCCAGAGTACTCCCGAGAATATCTCACTATCAGTGTGAGAATCACCTGTAAGATCAGAGTACAGTACGATTGTTCCCTCATCTCGCGATAGGAGTGAGTAATTCTCGAGATTATTTAGGTCGATCTCATGAGTTAGTTTTTTGGTAATATCACCCATGACGACTGTCTCCTCTTCACTCAATGCTTCATTTACAAGAACCTTTCCAAAGACATCGACCTCTGTCTGATCAAGAAAAGCTCCTGACGCTGTAAGCACTTGTTTAAATATCTTGTCGTGGCTAATATCACGCGGTTCAGAAAGAATGTTCTCACCAATCACAGGGTCGTTGTTGATCGTTGCTGCAAAGTAATCAGCAAGTCCTTCACTCATCAGTGCACTCTCGCTTCCCTCCGCATTTGAGAGATGTGCGAGATCGTCGATCACACCATGAGCATACTCGTGATACACAACATCAGAAGACGTCGCAAAGTTCTGATTGCCACAACCACCCCGGCCTAGATGGATTGATTTTGTCACGCGGTCAAACCAACTCGTACAACCTGCGGCCAGTGCGTCTGCTTCGTGTGAGTTCACATGTACCGGTGTTGGCTCTGTAGGCACCTCATACTCAAAGGTCTGGGCAAAGAAGCTGTGTACGGCATTGGTATACCAGTACGCATTGCGCTCTTCTTGCGTCGCATGGGCATCGTCCCATTCGGCTGTCAGGGTAGAACCTGTCAGTGTTGCACCACTACCTACCAGAGGGAGCTTGGCAACCTCTCCACGATCATGATCCAGGACATAGGCATACCTACCTTGGAGCTCTGCTACTACCGAACCAGAATCAGTAAGCACAGCATGACCTGATGCATCCGTATATACATCTCCAACCAGTCCGTATGCAAAGGCTTTTAGAAGACTATCTACACGACCTGTAATCGTAACCTCGATAAATGATCGGTCATTTTGACTCGAACGTATCTCGTACTCAGGAAGGCTCAAGATAAGCGTCCAGTTACCTTGTTTGGAATTGGCATCCAAGGGTACTGCTGCTAAGACTTGCAGAGAAGGCTCGTACATACCTGTACGAACATTTTTAAACCAAACATCTGCATAAGCACTCAAAGAGATCTGTTCGTCCACAGAGGACTTGAGCACTTGGAGAAGTACCTGGTCATCACGGGAAAACGAGCTCTTCTCAAATTGCGTTGCATCCAAGATAGCACCATCGATATGGATCATCTTACCGCGATTCGTCATCACCATATGCATGTCAGCATCATAAACGACAACACCGTTGTAAAACTGCTTGATGGTTAGGTATACCTTGTTGTTGCGAAGTCGTATATCTTCGAGAAGAAGCGACTGTCCTTGTGTTGATAGGATAGCCGAGTCGCCGCTGTCAAACAATGGTATCGACTTTGTGAGCTCGTGAGCTGTAATAACCTCGCGCACTTTAGGCAGCGCATTTGCCTTTGTAATCAAACCAATATCCTTTTGTGACGCTTCGCTATAAAACGCTACGATATCATCCCCTGATTCCAAAAGCTTCTTGGCGTTTGTATCTGAAGCGAGCACAACATCTGGATTCGCATCCAAAAGCAGTGTTTCTTTGAGATCCTCTTTGCTTTGGGTACCTAGGTTTGTCAGATCGTCTTCAAGCTCTGCCTTGGTTGTCGTCACGATATCACGCAATAGTGCATCGACATCGTTCATGTCTGATGTCAGGGACTGTTGTGACGATGGAGCAGCACTCCTGAGTCCAGAAGATGCACGATCTCGAAAGGTAAGTGTATCGAGGATCGTCACGACATCTTTGTACTCATCAGTAGATAATTGCTTTTGAAAGGCTATTCGCAAAAGATCTGTAAGCTCATACATACTTGCAGGCTTTCGGCTCAAAACTTGCGCGACGATATAGTCTGTATTGAGGCTCGTTACACGTTTGCGGATCAGTGTCAGAGCTTCCATAAGTGTCTTTGCATCCTTGTGCAACTCACCTGTGCTATTTGAAAGCATCAGGGTAACCCCCGCAGGAGAAGACAACAGAAGATAGGTCTTGCCTTTTTCTGGTTCTAGAGTAAATCCATTGCGAAGCTTGGTGGTCGCTACTATTAGACGATCATGGGCATCGAGTGAATTGTAACCAGTCTTGAGAAACTTCCTCCAAGCAAAAGCCTCTTCGGCAGTAAAGACATCACCAAAGAGTACCGAAGTACCGAGTGGTGTATAGGTAGAACTCGACTGATACTCCTTGTGAAGCAGAGCATAGGCAAAGTATTCTGCCATAGACTCATGGAGTATTCCTCCAAACTCTGACGTCCTATACGTATTGTTTATGTGAGAGATCGCGTAGTGCGTAAACTCATGTGCTACGATATGCTCTATAGTGTCAGGACAGTTCTGGCCGTGGGTACCAAAGTGCAAACTCTCTTCCTCTGTATCATACAGTCCACGGCAGCCACCATAGTACTGATTGGCACGAGCCGAATCTAGTACAACCTGTAGCGGCTTTGTCACCTGCGTGAGGAGAGGAAAGTACTCTCTCGCATTGCCCATTACCTTTGTCAGAATGTCAAAGTATACGAGCGTGTCATCTGCAACACCCAGTGTTGTAAGTGAGAGCGTATCTGGGACTTGCCGTACTTCTCGCACCGTCTGAAGTGATCCAGAACCAGTATCAACCTGCAGCTCATCGATAATAGTCTCACCACTGCCGGCAAGAGTACTACCTGAAGCACTATCTGTATCTGTGAGGGGCTCATCGGACGTATTGGATATGAGACCAGCAACGCCACCCAGTGTGATAACCTTTGGCACTGAGAAGATATAGTGTAGTACATTGCCCACAGATCCTTGATACAGAATCATTGATGAGTTCCTCAGATACACCTCAAGAGTGTCGAGGCGATCTGTAGCAACTTGAAAACTTCCCTGCGAATCGGTCACATGTGAATCCTTTTGATCACCACGAGTAGATACGACATCAAGATTTGGAATACCTTGGTTGCCTTCTGTATCTTTGACAACCTTGATATATGCATCACCCTCCTCTATAAAACGAAATGAACGCTCAACGCTCAGGATAGGCTTCAAAGTATTTTGTGGATCTTTGTCCACAATTACACGCCACCCCTCCCCTGCTCGCGCCGTAAGAACAAACTCGTACGCGTTATATACGTAACCAGATTGATAATAAAAGATCGAAAGTGCTTCGCGACTACGCGAGATGTTACCCTCGGATACTAGGTATTGCTCAAGCAGATTCCATGCTGTAATCTCGTTGATCATACCTTGGCTCTTGCCGAGCTCTTGCAACGCGCTCTCTGTAGGAAGATCTGTATATACAAGTGCAGTACCATCAAGCAGTGCGTGAAGACGTACACCTGCTCCGAGTACTGGTACACCCTTATAGCTCAGCTCGTATAAAGCGTCATTTGCATCTTGACGGCCTTCTTGGTGAAGGACATAGGAATCTGAAGAAGTTGTTACGGTAGAACTCTCTATAAGGATCTCTGTGCCAAACACCACTGATAGCACATGAGATAGCTGCTCCTCTGACACCACGGCAGAAGAAGTCAGCGCTGGGATCGTGATACGACGAACATGCTCTTCGTGATCACGCGAAACGATGAGCGACAATGTATGTCCATCAAGCGAGCTTACTTGCTCTTTCGATGAAAGTCCGTATGCGGTCTGATACTGCCAGAACTCGGATAGTGAAGCACTGTCCGTGTAAGGCAATGTCTGAGTATACGTCTCTGAGCTCGAGGTGAGATGACTACTACTATCGGTTGCACGCCCTAAGTGAGACAGCGTGACACCGAGTATTGTCATCGACAACATCGAGAGTACTGCGCCAAGCAGTAAGTACTTTTTGTCTTGAGCAAGCACAAAACTCTTGTGGGAGTTCTTTCGAGATTCCATATGTGTTTTGGTGTTAGAGAGTTTGATACCGTATGTATCACAATATTCTAACAAACTTGCCTGAGTGCTTTCGACCAATACCTATTTACTCGAGTACCTTAGTATTGTGTAATATCAAAAAGACCGCAGAAATTTTGCTGCGATCTTTTCGTGTGTGAGATGCCCTGTTGAAAGGAATCAGATACTGTATACATCTCTCGGCACTATCCGTCAAGGATAGTGGAGGGTGTATATAAGCAAGCTCTGTCATCCTCGACCCGATCGAGGATCCAGGTGATGTAACACAATATAATATCTTATGGCCTGGATCCCCGATGGGTACTCGGGGATGACAAGACAAAGTATTCCTTAGAACTCCTCTTATCTCTCCGTCACATTGATAGCTTTCGCGAGGATCTCTGCGATCTCTCCACGAGTAGCAAAGTTTGCCGGTCGGAGATCCCGAGCGCCATCTGCCCTCGGATAACCTTGGATGATGCCATTCTTTACGGCTGACATGGTATATGCATAAAACCAGTCAGTTGTACGGATGTCCTTAAACTGATTTTCAATGTTGTTGATAATCTCGAGCTTGGATGCCAAGTAGATCATCTTGATCGCCTCAACTCGATTGACTGGGCTGTTTGGTCGGAACAT
>CAYGIM010000014.1:0-11708 GCA_964349895.1 uncultured Candidatus Peribacteria bacterium
GCCACGAGTACTCGCAACGTGTCCGCCGTAGCCTTGGCGAAGGCTGGATGACATACAAAAAAGAGATCCGCCGCGGCGGATCTCTTTTTTGAGTTGAGGTTAAGTCAAAGGTTGAGGCTAAGACTGAGGGACGAGTACGTTATTCAGCACTCGGCTCCTTTGGCTTGGTCTTTCGCTTTGGCTTCTCTTCTTCGGTGATTACCTTGTATGTCTCCTCGTTGATATTAGCTACACTGTCGTCAGCAGCTTTTACATCTGCAGCTACCTGTGCAAGTGAGTCGATGTTTGACTCGAGGCCCTGTGGGAGAACAGCTTCGATCGTACCCCAGTCGGTATCTGTCGTTGTCGGTACGAGGAGAGTTACTTTGTCTCCAGGCTCACCTTTGTAGTATGTGACTGATGCGAGAAGCACATGGAAAAGTCGGCCGTTTGCAAGGACCTTGTACTTACCATTTTCGTAGATCAGTGTACCAAGAATTGTCTTTCTCTCAACCGGTCCGATCTGCTTATAGAGCATGCGACCATCGCGCTGGATAGTAAGCTTGAGGATGTCTCCTGCAACCAGCTTTGACTTACTTGCGTAGTTAGCTGGTACCGGGTAGCGATTTCCTCCTGAGTCGACCATCATCTCGCCGTCAAAAACACCCTCGATGATCTTTGATCCGTCCTCAGTACTCTGAGGACTAGGAAGATCCGTGGCAATGCTGCTGAAGTTGGTTTTGCTTTCGTTTCCGACGATTTCGTTTAAGAGTTGCTTTGCTGATCGGAGGCTGCTTTCTGCTGTATCAACCATTTCCTTGATCAGGGCGATTTTTGTTAGCGTAGACATTTCTTGTATTGATTTAGATTGTAGTATAAGAACTGTTCTTATTGTATCTATGACGAAATTCATAGTCAAGCAACCTGTCTAAAAATAAGCACAAAAAAGCCGGTAGTTGCGAGCTACCGGCGGGATGGTATTTTATGTCTATGTTTGTTTTTGTTTCTGGATCCCCGATCGCGGCCGAGTACGGCCTTGTCGAGGATGACGGATCATGTTTGTTGGTCGACCCCAGGCCAGCCTTGGTCGCCGTAGTAGAGTTCGGACATATGCTTTGCAAATGTACCTGGGTGTGAGTGTTCCCACCATAAGGCCATTACTTCTGCTCCGATGCGTATATCGCTTTGAGCATGCGAGTCACGTCTCAGTGAGTCGAAGTTGCTTGCCCCAAGGTATGTCTCATTTCTGAGCGCAGATACAAAGTATGTGTAGGGGAGAACCAGGCTAGCGAGTTGGGAATTGCTTCCAAAACTTAGTGACTGATAGATTTCCGACATCTCATCAGTAAATCTGGTGAGCATATCTTTGAGCTCTGCTTGGATATTCTCCTCCGCAGGGGCATATACGTACGCACCGATCTTACCTTTTTGCGTGGTCCACTGGCTAGGCTCATAAAACAATTGGGACTGAACAATATGATCAAAGTCGATTGTTTGTAAGCTGTTGTGACAGCTTCGATGACGAACCCACTGACGGTATGTATGAATCGGACATGTGAGACGATATATCCTTCCTCCCAGGCCTAAGGCTTTCCGTGGGTCGTCGTAGGCTCTTTCCCAGGCATCAAGCATGAGTTCATCATTCCCATAGGTTTCAAGTAAATCTATGCCGCCTTTACCCCACAAGCTGTTGCTTATGATTGGCTCTGGGAGCTTTGATACAGTTTGTACAAGCCTTTTGAAGTCGGTTGTATGCGGAAACCTTTCATATGCTTCGTAAGACCAAGGGAAGAGGTCCTTCATGATGTCATGAAACAGGCCAAATATTTCACAGAATTCGTCGGAATGACTCTGTGTGTATATGTTACGATAGTTTGCTTCCTGGGATAAAAAGTCTTGCAGTTCTCGAAGTGAGATCAGAAAATAAAATGCTGTATAGAATCCGCTGCACAAGAAGAATCGAGCTTGCTCGTTTGCACAACCGAGACTGAGTGCGCGCGCATAGTATCTCTTTGATGTGGTAAAGGCCTCAGCGTAGAGCTCACTTGCTGATTCGTCCAGGCCGGGTGGTGGTTGGAAGAACTCTGTTGAAATCTCCCCATACCTTCCACTTTGCTCGTTGACCGAACAGAAGAGATGAAAGAGTGGTATAGCAAATGGAACAGGACAGCTGATGCGGAGCCGGACCACAGTTTCTGACGGCGATACGTGACGATCGCGTCTCAGAAAGTTGATAAGACCTTGGTTCTTTTCTTCAACGCGCTTGAGATCTGTACCGGCAGATACCCATGCGCTTCGCAGCACAGAGATGTCTTGGAGAAAGTTTTCAATGGGGACTTTGACAGAGCCATCTTCATTCACGAAGTCTTCAGGCAATCCGACCATGATGCCATCAACTGTGATGTTGAATGCTCCTGATGGTGAGGAATATTTTTTCTTCGGCTTAAATCGAGAAATAAGATTTGCGAGATGTGACATAGCACACCCCCTTTCTTGAATTACTTTTCAAATATCATATTTGAGGCATTCTAAATACTGGTTATGTACTTGCAATACCGTAAAGCGGATATGATTGGACAAGCAAAGAAATTGATCAAGAGCGTTATAGGATTTGACTCGTTTCCATTTGTTTGGTGGCATACGATCCAAGCAATATACGGAAATCTCAAATACAATTTTCCTTCGAGAAAGATAGTCGTGATCGGTGTGACTGGTACAAATGGTAAGACGACGACCTGCTTGGCGATCGCACACTTGCTCGTATCGCAGGGAAAGAAGGTCGCGGCATTTACCACTGCACAGTGCAGGATGGGGGACAAGGTATGGCTCAACGAAAGCAAGATGACGACACTTGGGCGAGCTGGTGTACAGAAGTTTATCTTCGATGCGGTCGTCGAGGGATGTGAGTACGTGGTGCTCGAGACGTCTTCGCATGCGCTGTACTATGGTCGTACGTGGGGAGTTGCATACGATGTATGTGTGTTTACGAATCTGACGCAAGATCATCTAGACCTGCATAGGACGATGGAGAGGTATGCGGAGGCGAAGAAGATACTGTTTATGCAGACGGCGAAATCATTTAAGAAAGATTTTCTGGATCCCGGATCGCGGCAGAGTACTGCTTTGTCCGGGATGACGGAAGGGAAGCCAGGGAGAGGTACTCTAACGAAGGGCGCAGTCGTAAACATAGACGATGCATATGCATCCCGCTACTTGGGCATTGATGGCTTGCGATATATCACGGTAGGCCAGGAGACAGACAAGACTCCTACATATCTGCTTTCCAATCTCACGACTCAAGTAGATGGTATTGAATTCAATATAATTCAAAATGAAAAACCTGGATTGCCACTGAGTGGGTACACTTCTCGCAATGACATAAAGGTAAAGAGCGTACTTATGGGCGAGTTCAACATGTACAATCTCGCAGAAGCTGTGGCCACAGGAGAGCTCTTGGGATTTGAGAGAGAGACATTGTGCAAGAGTTTGGAGACATTTAGTGGCGTGCCGGGGCGACTCGAGCGAGTAGAAAATACCAAAGACCTTACGATCTTGGTCGACTATGCACATACGGCTGACGCACTTGATCAGGTCTTGTCTATGCTCTATGCCGTCAAGACTGGTTCACTCAAGATCGTATTTGGTGCGACCGGAGATAGGGACAAAGATAAGCGTCCCAAGATGGCTGCTGTGGCTGCGAAGTATTGCGATGAGATCATCATCACGACCGATGATCCTTATACAGAAAGTGCCCAAACAATTGCTGATGAAGTGTATCTCGGTATACCTGAGGACAAGAAGGCTATCACACATATCGTGCTGGATCGAAAGGAGGCTATTGTTCAAGCTTTGAAAAACAGCAAACCTCATGATATGATACTGATAGCAGGAAAAGGTTGTGAGCCGGTCATGGTAGTAGGAGATCAAAAGATACCATGGAGTGACCGAGGGGTCGTGGAGGAATACTTGAAACAATATTAATTTCTAGAAATAATCGCGTTATGCCAATTCGTCAGTTGTATATAGGGCTTGGAGTTATCATCCTTTTGGTGGCAACTATTTGGGCATTCCAAAATGTATATCTTACGGTCTCTGTCTTTCTTTTCTTCCAGTCCTTTAATCTCAGCGCCGCGCTCTTATTCTTTTTGATGCTTTTCATGGGAACGATTGCTGGAGCGCTTCTCGCGTTGGGGTATTCACAGAAGTCGGATGATGACACTGATGATAGCTTCGGCGGCAACTAAAAATTGCACATTGTAAATGAGTATGATCCGTATACAATATCACCAGTTAATGGTGATATTTTTTTATGCTCAAGTCGTTATTTAGCTCTAAAACCAGGGTAAAGATGCTTAAGCTCTTTTTGACACACCCAGACGAGGAGTTCTTTGTGCGTGAGATCACTCGTATGCTCGAAGAGCAGATCAATGCGGTACGACGCGAGCTGATCAACTTCAAAAAGATCGGTTTGGTAACCTATAGGAGCAAAGACAAGCGAAAGTACTTCATGGTAAACAAGAACTTTCTGCTCTTTCCAGAGCTTCGTAGTATGGTGCTCAAAACTCAGGATCTCAAAGAAGACATGGTTGGGTATCTGACCTCACTTGGAGAGGTAGACTGTATCATCATGACCGGTATGTTTGTGCAGACTGACGCCCCTGTCGACCTGCTGATCGTCGGATCGATCCAGAAAGATATCCTGGAAGAGTACTTGATGGCGGCGTCAAAGGAGAAGCCTATCCGCTATGCGGTCTTTGAGACCGACAACTTCTTGTATCGTATCGAGTATAAGGACAAGTTTATCATGGACTTGCTCAAGGACCCGAAGGCAAAGATTGTGCATAATCAACTTCACGATGTCCTTTCTCAAGTAAAAGCCCAGGATAGCAGCCGCACTACTCATGCTCCCGTCGTTCCTCCTCTCGCTCCGGAAGAGGCTCCAGAACCTGTAGTCAAACCGCCTTTTTATGTGATACAAGATCCAAACTCTCAGAATCCCAAAGCGGACTAGCCCTTCTCGGCTAGACAGAGGCGAGATATGCGTATCTCTTGATTATTTTCGGGGGTTGGGTAGGATGTACAGGTACATTTGGGCGCGCATTACGTAGCCATAAGTCAAAATATAAGTATGACGCATGTTTTAGTTCAACAATTTGAGGCACAGAGCAAGAAGACGGCAAAAAAGACACCACAGGTTCAGGTGGGTAGTCTTGTAAAAGTTCACCAGAAGATCAAGGAGGGCGAGAAGTTTCGAACCCAGATCTTTGCAGGTTTGGTGATCAAGAAGCACAATGTATCAGATCTCAATGCGAGTATTACAGTACGAAAGGTCGTAGATGGTATCGGTGTTGAGAAGGTTTTTCCTATCCACTCGCCATTTGTTGAGAAGATTGAGGTTTCACGACAGTTCAAGGTCCGTGGTGCCAAGCTTTACTATATGCGTACTCGTTCTGGTAAGTCTGCCCGTCTCAAAGAGATCCAGGTGGCTATCGGCTCAAATTCGCAAGCTCAAGACGATGATGATGATATCGTGATGGCTCCAGTAGAAGAGGTGATTGCAGAAGCTCCAAAGGCTACCGTAGAGAAAGAGGTTCATGCTGCAGCAGATGAAGCGACTCCAGAAGAGGTGGCGGAAGTGGTTGAGGCAGCTACTGATGAGGTAAAAGAAGAAGAGAAAGTAGAGGCATAATACCGAAGACTTAAGGCAAAGGGTAAGGCTAAGACTTAAGGACATACATGCAAACATCCCTTGTCGGCAATTATGGAGTAAAAAACCTTGGAGATGAGTTGATGCTCCAAGGTTTTTTTGATGTCCTCCACGGGGTACATCCGGAGTGCACGCTTCATATCTTGTCTGGGCATCCAGAGGAGTATGCCAATACTTCAGGCATCAAGGCCACAGCGTTTATGCCTATGGGCCGCAGCATCCTACGCGGTCAGGAGTTTTCTCATACGCTTTTTGCGTACAAGCAGTCGAGCGCTGTCTTTTTTGGTGGAGGAGGTCTTTTTACCGACGAAAAATGGAAGGCGCCACTGATCTGGTTTTGGCAAATGCTCTGGGCGACGAAGTTCTTTACCAAGAAGCATGTCTGGGTGTCCCAGTCTGTAGGGCCGCTCAAAACATGGCTGGGTAGAGCTCTGACACGCTTTGTGGCAAATAGGGCGAGTCATATCATTGTTCGCGACCAGGCTTCGGTTGAAGTGCTTGCATCGCTTCATATCAAGACGCCTGTACAGCTTCTACCTGATTTGGCGTTTATGCTGAGGAAGAAACAACCCCCTGTATCCCCCTTATCAGGGGGACAGACAGCTCCCTCCTTGATAAGGGAGGGGAATCTAGGATCCGTCATCCCGGACAATGACGTACTCAGAAGCGATCCGGGATCCAGAAAGAAACAAACAGATGTCTGGATTCCAGCCTACGCTGGAATGACAGAGCGTACATCTAAGCGCATCATCATCTCCCTTCGACCCTGGATGCAGCACCAAGAAAGCATTATTGCATCTATAGCAGCCTTTATAGACACGCTATATAAGGGAGATACTGGCTACTCTTTTGTCTTTGTGCCCTTTCAGATCAATATAGATAATGACTTAGATATTGCTATAAGGCTCAAAGCGCAGCTGGATCCAAGTGTGTCATTTGAGATCCTGGATCATGTGCCTGAGACTCAGGAGGTTCTTGATCTGTATCAAACCGCCTATGCAGTCATCGGTATGCGCCTGCACGCGACTATTCTTGCCGCTATGTGCGGAGTGCCTTATATTGCTCTCTCATACAGCTCAAAGGTTACGGCTATGAGTATAGAGCTCGGAATGGGGGATTACACAATAGATATCCGTGATCTTACCGGAGAACGGATACTGGAATTGTTTCATAAGTTGGAGCAAGACTATCAGGGTATATCGGATAGATTGGGCGCTACTGCAGCTCATAAATATGAGGAATGTGAAAAAGGGTACAGGGAGATAATGGCTTCTATCCTACAATAATGCTTTGATGGTGGGTTAGGCTGCTTGATATATAGATTCTTTGTTGTATATTACGCAAAATAAAAGATTATATGTGAGGTAAAGACCTTGAAAAGTAGAGGATTTTATTGGCGAACAATGCCGATGTTCTATCTGGCTAAAGATGCCGGAGAAGTCATTCGAAAAGCATTCAATGAAGCTCGATCGTATGAAGTGAAGGATGACCGTACGCCTGTTACAGAGGCGGATATAGCTGTGCATCAGCTTGTTGCCGATTGGGTTTCCATGCAGTTTCCCGACGCTTACCTCCTCAGCGAGGAGAACAAGAAAGATGCTGCTGGATACAATGGCCAAGAGGTTGTGTTCGTCCTTGACCCCATTGATGGGACAATGCCTTATATCTCGGGACTGCCTTGCTTTTCCTTTGTACTTTCAGTTCTTGTCGACTGGCAACCAATGGGTGCTGTTGTCTATAATCCCATTTCTGACTTGATGATCATGACCAACGTCAGTGGGATGACAACTATCGTTGGAAGTGATGCTAGAGTCTCGGTTACGGGCACTCAGAAGCTAGAAGGTGCTTATATAAACACCATATTCTGGAAGAAGTGTGATTACAAGATCCTGAAGGTTGTTGAAAAGCTTCTTAACAAAGGAGCACATTGTTTCAATACTTACTCTGGAGCATTCGAATGTGCTTTGGTGGCGGCGGGCAGACTTGATGCCGTTGTCTTCCCGGGGCATAACATCTGGGAAGCCGCAGCGGCCCAATGCCTGATCAATGGTGCAGGCGGCGGTGGCAAGGTCACCGACATTCGCGGCAAAGCGTTGGATTTCTCAAAACAAAATATCGATGGGTTTGTCGTTAGCAACGGCAAAGTCCACGATCAGATCATCGAGGTTATCAGACAGGTGAATGCCTGGTGATCCATTGACAACAGAAGATAAGCTCGCACAATAAAGTCCGAGCTTATTTACTATTTCAAGCATATGGATCTAGAGCGCTATACCCAGTTGATAATCGATGCAAAGGCCGGGAAGGTTTTTGGTGAGGGGGACATGGAGTACATCGAGACGATTCTGTCCCATATCTTTCTTGTCGGCGATTCTGTATACAAGATCTATAAGCGAGAGAATGAAGCTATCAACAAGGAGTTTGTAAACCTGGCGGATGATGCAACTCGGTCCGAGTTCTTTCATGATGACTTTACCTGGAATCATCATTTCAATCCTATCGTGTATCTCAAGCTGGCATCGATTCAACTTGATGCACAAGGCACATATACTCTTTCTGATACTACCAACCTAGATGATGTTTCTGAACTTTGTATTGTCATGAAGCGAGTTGATGCTTCGGATACTTTGGTACATCGCTTATTGGCGGGAAGAGTTGATGCCCTTGATCTCGAAGAGTTTGGGTATCAGGTAGCCAAGATGACCCAAGAATATCCTGTGAAGTATGAGCTTCCACCTGACACAGCGGTGCACATGGAGCAGCGTATGCAAGATCTGGATCACTGGATGGACATGTCGACCGATCCTTCTCACAGAGAGATGAATACACAGATCATGGCGTATATGAGGGACTACTTAAGCACCCACAGTGATCATGATACGAGTGAATATGCTGTAACACCGGACAACCACACAGGTAATGCGGTCTACCTAGATGGTAAGTACTATCTGATTGATTCGTATCCGCCGAAGAAAAACTGGATCGTAAGTGATAGGCTGCTAAATCCATCGCGAATAGCCGCAGATGCTTTGGCACTCGGTAGTGAGGAGCTTTCTGAGGCTGTATTCCGAGGCTATCAGAAGTACTATGGAGTAGAGACCATCGATGCTGAAAAGAAGAGATTTTATCTCGTGTATTCTGCTTCGATCATCGCGGTGTACTATGAGGTGATCAGTAGTACCGATCCGAGCAAAGCAGAAGTCTCAGATCGATTCTATACGTGGCTCAAGAGTGTTATCTAGTACGTAAGCAGTGCGTTTTTTGCAGCGTCTTCTTCAGCTTTTTGCTTGGACGAGCCTTTGCCTTGAGCAAGTTCCTCATCTCCCAAGCATACAACAACGGTAAATATCTTCTTGTGATCAGGGCCTTCTTCCATAACGACCGTATAGTTTGGCGTGATCTTATCGCGCTCTTGAGCGAGCTCTTGGAGGCGTGACTTGGGGTCTACGTGGCCTTCTTCTTGGAGAATCCGATCAAGGTGGGCAAGGATGTGTGTCTCTACAAACTTCTTGGCCTGCTCGTAACCTTGGTCGAAGTACACAGCACCCAGGATCGCCTCGATGGTATTGGCGAGTATGACGTCTTTGGTTCGTCCACCAGATCTCTCTTCGCCTTGGCTAAGTCGCAAAAAATCACCCAGGTGTAGTGACTTGGCGATGTCTCCAAGAGTCTTTCTCGAGACCATAGCTGAGCGGATGGTCGTGAGCTCACCTTCGGCCATCTCGGGGTAGAGTTTGTACAGAAAATCAGTGGCTACCAGCTGCAGAACAGCATCGCCGAGGAACTCCAGGCGTTCGTTGTCCTCGACCTGTCCACGATGCTCGTTTGAGTATGAAGAGTGGGTGAGTGACTGAATGGCTACGTCTTTGTTCTGAAAAATGATACCTATTCGTTCTTCAAGATCCTGTATGTTGAGTTGTTTTGTTGGCATCCGTATCTGGTTGTTCTCGAGTCAATTTGTACATGCTATTGAGCACTCCATTGATGAACTTGGAGCTGTTTTCATTACCGTATTTCTTGCTGGTCTCTATGGCCTCGTTGATGATCACCACAGGAGGAACATCTTGCTCATAGAGCATTTCGTAGGTGCCTACCCAGAGGATAGCCTTATCGATCGAGTTGATCTTGTCGATCGGCCACTCGGGAGCAAAGGTGGTGATCGTGCCGGCTATTTTTTCGTACTCCTTTTCCATGCCGGTAACCAGACTTTCAAAGAAAGGCGTCTTCACATAGTCCGCAAAGAACTCTTGTATGACATCATCGGCATAAGCAGCGAGTGTTTTCTTCTCTTCATCTCCCGTACGAAAGTCCCAAGTAAAAAATGCTTTCATGGCTATCTCTCGGTCCAGATGTCGGCTTGGTTTCATCCGTTAGGCCTTGATAGTAGTTACTTTTGCAGCTCCCTTGTCTTTGATGATTTGACGTCCTTTGTACATCCCACATGTAGGGCATGCGTGATGACGTAGCTTGTAAACTACCTCAGTTGGATTGCCTTTGTTGCATTCTGGACACTTTTCCAGAGCTACTTGATCTCTGAGCTGGCGCTGAGCTCTGGTCACAAAAGCTTGATGTCGTCGGCTTGTCCTCGCTCGTGAGAGCTTTTTATCAGGTACTGTACTCATATCGTTGTTATTCTAACTAATGAAATGGATTCCCGCCTGCGCGGGAATGACAGGGACCATCAACTGAATCCTCTGTGTAGTTAACGCCTGAGATTGTAGTACAGAAAGCGAGATTGGACAAGATAAAGTGATGCCGTACAATAGACACAGATATTGGGTAAATAGACCATGCTATGGCAAATGTAGAAGAGCCTCATAAGGCTACCGGAGACAAAACCGAGAGCAATGAGGCAAACAAGAACAAAGAGAGCGATAAAAAGGGTGTTGAAGACCAAACTCTCGAAAATATGGCGAAGCTTCTTGATGCTGTCATGCAGGGGAGATGGAATGAGGTAGGTAGTAGACTTGGGGTGCTGTTAGGATGGGGGAAAGAGCAAAAAGAGTTTAGTGGTGGCAACCTGGGCGAGAAGATGTCCCAGGCATGCGATGCGCTTATGAGTCAACGATATGTTTTTGGAGGTAGGCTCGGTGAACAGATACCTGGCTCAGGCCAGTGCTTTAACTCTGGTATAGATTGCATCGGTGTTTGGTGGTATCTGAATCAGCAGTTCAAGTGGAAAAGCAAAGACGGCAAACCCTTCAATTGGCAAGATTTCAGTAAAGATGGTTTTGAACACTGCATACCTAAGTTATCTGATCACTATGAGGAATTTACATGCACGGCTGCCAATCAGGAGGACGTAAAGCAAAAGCTCAAAAGTATGCCAGATGGTACACTCTTGGCATATACGTCACATGTTGGCGTTATCCGGAACGGTAAGTTGTTTAATGCGAGCAGTCCCACCAGAGGCGTACGTGATGATGAGTTTACGGATTATTATACATCACCAGGTACGAAGATTCGGACGCTCGATCCTAAATATATCCAAACTGGTTGATTCCATCTGCTGTTCACTTTTCGTAGTGAGTTTTCAATGTATTAGCAAAAGTAGCCCTGACTCTTGTCGGGCTACTAAAACAATGAAGATTATGTGTTGAATTCAAACAAGACTTCATATTCATCATTGCCGTTTTTATTGAATTCCAGCCTGACAACAATTCCACTTTCCATTATAGGCTGCACGATTTTCATGATTTCTTGCTGTTTGTTTTTCCTTTTAATACAAAGTATCTTTGATAGTGATGCGAGGTTTAATCGAGCAAAAGGATAGTTATGATAAGCAAAGATAAGAAAGAAGAACAAGCTTTTTGATTTTCTATCTGGTAGGTTCCAATATTGATTCCATGTTATTTTTCGGGAGAGTGACATGGCCTTAGCAAGGTCTAAGTTGAAATGTATTTCAAGTAGAGGCGGGCTTTGAGATGGGTCCCCGGAACCATCTTGCACAACTCCAGCAAAGAGATTGAATATTCCTCGTGAATAATAGCATTGGCCAATTGACTTCTCAGGATTATGAAAT
>CAYGIM010000015.1:0-11169 GCA_964349895.1 uncultured Candidatus Peribacteria bacterium
CACATAGACCTTTCCTTCTGGCCTTGTATTGTTGCGGAAAAAGAGCTGTGATCCGTTGGGTAACATCTGACTGATCACCTTTGGATCGCGAATCTGCTTGGTATACGTCATAATTGGTAGCTGTAGGTATATCGCACAACTTACTGGCAAATCCACGCACTGTCTAGCGATTGTTCCATTCCTCATGCGGAATTTGACATACTTCCAAAATCCTATAGACTAGACCCAGTATTGGAGCTCTCTCCACGATATTTTTGAATACAGCCATCATATGCAAAGTAAAGCACGCAAACGAAAACGCCATAGAGTACACGGATTCTTTTCACGTATGTCCTCACCTGCAGGACGACGAGTACTAGCCCGACGACGCGCACGAGGCCGCAAGAGTCTCACTGTTTCTGATCGTTAATATCCCATGTTTCGCCACAAAGTAGGAGCTAAGCGTATTCCTCGTATTATGAGCTCCTCTTTTTTTGCCGTAACCCCTACCCTGACGCTTAAGTTTCTTCCTGGGGAAAAGCCTGTAAGCCGCTTTGGCGTAATCGTATCAAAGAAGTTTGATAAGCGAGCGACCAAGAGGAACTATGCCAAACGACGCATCTTTGCCGAGATCCAGCAGCACCTCCCTTATCTGCCCGTCATCGATGCCCTGGTCATGTTTCGCAAAGGTATCAAGTACACCGAAGGGCAAGCCACCTATGCGCTAGAGATAAAAGATCTATTGGAAAAAACAAGAAACGTATACAATACGTACTGTAATACCACACATGAAACAGCTCCTAAGCGCCATTGATTCTGCACTGTTCCCCCTCCTGGCCATCTACTCGCTCGGGTTGACTCTGACCCTTGGTGGCAGTCGAAGCGAGGCCTTCACCGCCGTCATCAGTAGCCTGACCGTACCGGTTCTGATTCTCGTGCTTCTTGCAATCACGCTCAATATTGCCAATCTCGCTCCTTTCCAAGACGACAAAAAAAGAGAGAATATACTCATAGGGGCTTTTTGTGTATTGGTGTCTATCGTACTTCTTATCGCGTTCGCATGAAAAAGAAACTCATCGTCATGACTCTCATGTTCCTCTCACTCAACCTCGCAGGTTGTTTTTCTCGTAATGTCGCGAGTGATCTCCGTGACGTCACCGTAGAAAAAGAGCATATCAGTATCAAGATTCCTCGTGCCTGGCTTCCACTCGACGCCAAAGACCTCGGATCATCGCTCGAGAACGTACTCGTCTCCTATGTCGACACGACGATTGTCGATGGATATTCTCCAAGTATCGTCGTACTCAAAGAAGGAATCCCAGACAACACGACCGCATATGACTATGGCAAAGCAGCCATCTACAAAACCAGTCGCGAGATGATCGAGTACATAAAGCTCGAAGAAAAAGAAGCCGAGATCACAGACGAGACAGGCAAGAAATACCGCATGATATACCAGATATTTCAAGGAAAAGAACGCAGACTACAAAACCGCCTCACGTATATCCAAGGATACGTGACAAAAGGTGCCACCGGATATACCATAACAATCGGTCTTCCTGTAGCTGAAAAAGGCTATGGCGCCTATGAATCTATCGTTAAGAGTTTTCATTTCACCAAGTAGTTTACCATGTCAAAACGTATACTTCCCCTTCTCCTGATCCTGCTGGGATCATATCTTTTGGTTTCAACCATATTTCCCAAGCAACCACTTCCCAATACCACGAGTACAAGCTCGAGTGGCTCAAGTATTACCCTCGAGTCACACAAAGCAGAGTATGGTCGCGGCGAGACGATCAATCTTCGTATCGTCAACAATCATACCGCACCGTTTACCTTGCCGAGCCACTGCCCTCTGCCACCTGTAGTGATCGAGAAAAACGGCAAGACCGCATCGGGTTCCACGATCTATACGTGTCCACCTGACTTTACTGTCGCGGCGCACAGCACAGGAGATATCTCGTTGGCCGCCTGGGAGCCAAGCATATTCAATGAGATCGGTACCTACAAGATCTCCTATGCTCTTCCAAACAGCAATGCCCCCGAAGTCTTTGAGATGAAGCTCAAGCAAGTGACACAAAAAGAGTCCATCAAAAAGGCTCTTGGATCAACAAGCGTACTCGAGACGGACACTGAGCTTACTCTCAAGAACCTCTCTCTAGAAACCTATCAAGACATCTACACCAAGCTGGTAGCAGAGAAGAAAAGCTTTGATTTTAGCAGCTTTGAGACCGAACTGTTTGCCAAAGTCAACGAGCTCAAAAACAAGCCGAAAGGACTCAGCACAGAGTTTAGAATAGTCGAACCCAACTTCTTGGGCTCACTCTGGAACACGGTGTTTTATCAGCCGGTATACAACGCCCTGATCTTCTTTGCTACATCACTACCGATCAAAGACATGGGTGTGGCGGTGATCTTGCTCACTATCATGATACGCTTGCTCATCTTTATCCCGACACACAAGTCGCTGGAGCAACAAAAGCGCTTGCAGCAAATAGCGCCAAAGATCCAAGAGCTCCAAGAAAAGTACAAAGACGACAAAGCGACACTCGGGCAGGAGACAATGAAGCTCTACAAGGAGTACAATGTAAATCCACTTAGTAGTTGCTTGCCGCTTTTGATACAGCTCCCGATCTTGATCGCCCTCTATGTAGCAGTACAAAATGGTATCAATCCGAGCAGCATCGTATTTTTGTACGAGCCACTGCGCAATGTAAACCTCAGCGAGATCAACACGATCTTCCTCTGGTTCTGGAACCTCAGCGCCAAAGACTTCATCTTCTTGCCCCTCATTGTAGCAGCTCTGCAGTTCGTGCAGATGAAGCTGACACTTCCACCAAACAAGAAGAAAGACGAGGAAGAAAAGAAGTCAACAAAAGATGCAAACCAGATGGAGGTGATGAACAAGACCATGCTCTACATGCTACCAATCCTGATGTTTGCAACTACTGCATCGCTTCCTTCTGCCGTCGGTATCTATCTTGCAACGACTACGATCTTTAGCATTGCGCAACAGCTGATCATCAACAAAGAACGATACATTCCGAAAAACTCGTAACAGATACAACCCCCTCAATCCCCCTTGTCAGGGGGAAGCACCACATGAAAGAGAGTGAAAGCGTATACGTTTTCACTCTCTTTATTATTGTCATCCTCGACACAGATCGAGGACCCAGGAGATGTGCTGAAACGGCTTATGCCTATCTTGCTTAATTTTCCTAACATGCGATATCTGGCGTCTTGAAGTTTCCATTCTCTATAGTCGATTTGCCAGCACACGGATTTACTGGGAATTTCGAACACTGCCCTTGGCAATCGCCACTACAAGTATTCCCTGTAGTGGCAGTAGGGATACAACTTCCTATACATTCGCTTGAGCTAGTACATTGCTTACCCTGATCCTCATAGGGAAAGTGACAGGGAGTAGAGGAGGTTGGCCACGGCCCTGCCTTCCCCCATTGGCCACCGCGGCTAATACACATATCCTCAACAAGACCCAGGAACGGTGCTTGATCATTGCATGTGATGAGATATGGCGAAACATTGCACAAAGAAAATATATATACAACACATCCTATTAGCAGGATACATATCACTCCGATTATCCAAAGACTAGCCTTTCTCAATTGCTATCTGCATTATCTATGTATGCTTTCTTCCCCAGCGTATACACCAAAAACGAGAACGCCCAAAACCCTACGAGAACATACAATGCCTGAGGTGCCGCTTGTGCACTGGTGTGATGTGTTTCGAGAAGCGATTGGCTCGGAGCTGCAGTATAGTTGGCCTGCAAAGAGTGGTAGGTAGCAACCGCATAAATAGCAATCAAGACGAGTGCTATGATCATGAATGCCTTTCCTGATTTTTTAAACTCAGATTTGTATGTCATTGCGAGTACTCGTGGCAATCCAGTATATAAATTATCTCTTCATTACAAAGCCACTCTATAACGACGATAAGCATAAACCGATGTTCCAACAACTCCAAGCAATACGAGCATCCAAACATCCACTCCCGTCGTCGGGACAGTCTTAGGCTTGTCTGGTCCACCCGCCGCACTACTGAAGAGTGGTCCCACTTCGCGTACGAGTTGCAGTCCCTGACCTGCGATGACGCGATACTCTTCTGATGCGAGACCTTCGTGCGATACAAGAGTTATATACCACGTCTCACCCAGAGTCACATCATTGATCCGTGCAGCCTTGATACCTGCTCCCAGCGAGATCCTACGGAGATAGTCACCAGAGACTCGTCCATAATACACATACGTACCTTTTGAACCCGATGCTACCTGCAGCGTGAGGTCGATAACAGAGCCACGTGCATCTGCTGATACGATCTGAGGAGAAAGTGTAGACTTTGATACCGCAGCATTGGCAATAGGTGTGACCGTAGGTTTCGTAGGAACAGATGTCACCACTGAGCCTGTAGAAGTCTTGGGCTTCGTCGCAGGAGCAGAAGGCTTTGGAGTCGTTGCACTACCTTTGTTGACAACAGGGTTGATGATCAAGACAAGCGTGTCTGGCGCATCTGATGCAATATTCTTTGGTATACCATTTGCATCCATGATATTGATACTCACATGTGAAGAGTCATTGGTAGAAAAATCATACCAGTCGATCTCGGCACGATCGTTTTCTTTGGCAGACAAGACACGAAAGGTCACTTCTGCAACGAGTGGCTTCTTTGTGTTTACATAGCGCTTGGTAGTAGCGCGACCAATCTGTACCAAGCCATCAGCAGGTACGATGGTATTTTCATCGGGAACACTCAGATCAAACTTCGAGTCAGCTGATCGTATCTCGATCGCCTCGAGTTTCGTAGGATCATACTTGAGCCAGCTTCGTACAGAGGCGATCTTTTGTGAGTCAGGATTATGTACCTCTATCTTCAGAACAAACTGGTCACCCTGAATAAACGTCTGTGCAGCGCGCTTTTGCGTACTATCTGCAATCTTCGCCGTCAGAGAGAACGATGCTCCTCCTTCATCAAGAGCAAAAGCTTGAGCACATGTAAGTGTGAGCAAGAGCAGGAGACCTGTCATGAGACATGAGGCTCGTTTCATATTAGTTAGTTACGACGATATCTTGAGTAAATGTATACTGGGACTGGACAGTAGTACCGTCAAAGTACTTGATCGAACTCATGCGTGGTACAAGTCGCAGACCTTGCACTCCATGTGGTGCTCGGACAGTAACATCGCCCACGTGGGCAACACGAGAGGAGCCATTGTATCCTCCACGTGCAAAATGAATACTCGATGTTCCGAGATATCTTGTTTCTTCTGGTGTCAGCACGAGAGGGAGATCACTTTCCTCACCTATCGTCTCTAGCGACACGTCTTCTGTATCGAGCATCAGATCGATCGTATCAAAGTGAGGATAGTCTTCACGCCCTAGATCCAGCTCAAAACGAAGCTGATACAGCTCATCCCCTACCTTGGTTGCATGGGCTAAGATGATCGGATCGCTATACTGACTAGGTGCCAAGACCGACGCAGCAAAAGGAGCAGAGATACTTGCAGGCTTTGCATTGAAAAGAAATGCAAATGAGAGCACAGCACCAAGTACAGCTATGGTTGCAATCCGAACTCCTCGTTTTAAGATGGTATGATTATTCATAGTGAACGATGTGTGTACTGGTCTGTTTAAAAGTAGTTTAGCTCTAGGAGACAAGGAGTGAACGACGCAGGTGTAGTATCGCTACATCGAGGAGTGAGTGACGCAGACGACAACGAGATAGACACTTTTAAACAGACCATATATTACTTTGAGCCAGTATATGAAGAACTAAAGATCGTAAAGTCGTTGAAATCCACATCCCCATCAAAGTCCAGATCGCCACGCAGCTGTCCTACAAACCCCTTGAACTCCACCTGTGCCTCATCTTCTAGATTGCCTGGGGAAAGCTCGCTACCATTTACACCCACAATACCAGTGAGCTTGAGATAGTAAGACAAGGCCGGTTTGATAGGATCAGCGAGTGTGATCTTGATCACCATCGGATCCATGATCTCCACACTCTTTACCGTTGGTCGATCGGTATTCTCTCCCTTGCCCCATATAGCAACATCGTCACCAAAAAGCGAGATAGCAGATGGTCGGACCACATCGGTAAGTCGTACCTCTATCTCACGAGTCGAGAGCATCTTGGCTGAAGCGATCGTGATAGGAACCTCGTTTTGTGCAAAGCCTGTGAACTGTACACGGCTCTTGATACCCTCGACGAGCACATTGCCCGATACATCTTTGATCGTATTGAGCGCATTGAGGATATACTTCTTGCCTTCAATCATCTCGAGCGTGTCGAGGATCACCACACGATCGTTTGATGTCAGTGTGACAGATCGGACATCGAGCCTACTACTACTGTTCTGGCTATCCGTGATCACAAACTGACTACCATTGGTCAAGATAGACGATGTGAGAAGTGGTTTAGAAAAGACCACCTCTACTTGCTTTGGGTTCGTCGCTACTGCATATGAGAGAGCGAGAGGCTCTGTACTGACCTTACTCTGATCCAGGATCATTAGAGAGACAGAACCATTTACGATATTGTTTTGAGAATCTACAACTACGACAGGTAAGACATAGGGCTTTTGAGAAGCTACGATTCCTGCTCCAAGTTTAGTTTTGAAGATATAGTATCTTCCCGTTGCCAAGGCCGAGTCCTCCTTCATAGGATTCACCGGAGCAAGACCAATAGATCGCAGATCGATATTTACCGAAGAAATATCAGCTACACCATCTGGGTCGCTGACGAAGACATAAAAGGTGATCTCACCGGTATAGTCTGGAAAGACAGACTTCGGCATACTATAGGTATTGTCGGACTTGATCTCGGGAGACCGGTTCATAGACTTGGCATCAAGCACCTCGAGAGTATATGGAGCAGTTACTTTGAGACCTGCCTTATCTGTAGCGATGACGTTGAACGTATATGTCTTGGGAGCAACAGTAGATGGCACCTTGAGATCTTTGAGCTCGTACCAGTTGCCTTGTCCCGCCACACCACTCCGCTTAAGCTCGATCACACTATTGCCAAGCTCACCGAGATTTGCATTTACACTAGCGATATCGCTCGAGCCATTTTGATCCGTTACCAAGACATAGAGCGATGTCGTCGTCTTGTTGTCATTGGGGATACTCTTGGGAGAAAGATATGACTGAGGAAGGATCTCTGGAGCAATAGATGCTGATACGGTACTCGCTGTACCTGTAGTTGGAGAATTGGTATTCGCATTCGTAGATGTTGAAGTGCTTGGGAGCTGAGGATTCTTTGGTTGGATCGTCACCTTGACCTCTGTAGATGAAGCACCTGCAGTCGTGCGTAGAAGCTGATAGATCTGAGATGTGTTGTTTTTACTATTACCCAGTTGCAGACTGTCTACGATAAATCCTGGTGTCTTGATCGTGGTAGCCTCAGAGTCTTTCGGTCTGAAGTAGAGTCGTACGAGCTGCTCCTTTGAACTAGAGACTGTCGTAGCTGTCTGCGTATAGATGATGAGCTTTCCTGACTTTACATTTGGCGCCACCTCTGTATCGATCACCGATGAAAACGTCGAAGCCTTGTACTTGTCACCAAACTCTGCAGTCTTGGCCGTCGAGTACATGACGAGCTGTGGATCATAGAGGATCTGGGTCTGCACGGTATCAAAGGTAGAGACAGCTTTGATCGTGACATCGATAGCAAACTCAGAAGAGTTGGCATATACGGTCTGTGTCGGATTTACCTGCGCAAGCTCGACACTAGTTTGTGTATCTACGGAAAAGAGCGAGCTGGTCAGCTTGACTCCCGCACTGCCAAGCAATTGATATGAGACATATGTAAGAAGAGCTATAGCAATAGCGATCAAAACATATTCGCGCCGTCGATGAGATGTGTTTTTTTCTTGTTCCATATTTGATGAGAAATTGCGATCATACTACTCTACCATATCTGCGTTTTTCATTTCCATAGCATATTCTTGTGAAAGTGTACTAAAGTTGTGTTATACTACATTCATATTGTAACTGTGTATGTATTCGTCATCCCGGAGTACCCATCCGGGATCCAGAAATAAGATATGAAAAAAACTCTCATTGGTTTTGCCCTAGCCCTCACAGCCTCCCTCCTCCTTTCCCCTCTCGCATCCGCCCAAAGCGCGCTCGATGGGGTTCGTAGTGTCTATGTGATAGGTTATGGGTACTACCTGACCAACAAGACCAGTGCTCAGAGTGCGATAGATGCCGTCACCTATGTATCACAGGTCGGCACCCTCGGGATCATCGATAAAAACACAGTGACATTTCATATCTCACAGCTGGGCCAGCTCTACAACCTGATCACGATAGATGTCGAAGAGCTGCTCAACAAAAGCTCTGACCGCGCTCTCACCCTCAGTGATCACATCCTCGCACTCACTTCTTCTGAGCAGATGCTCCTCACCAACATGCAGCAGATCAGCGCACGTATCGATGAGATGAAGACCTTGTACAACGCCGAGAACTCGGCCGCGTCTCAAAACGAGAAAAAGTACTTTGATAGTATGAAGGTCTTCTCAGCGCAAGAAGCATACGACTACCTCGAGGCATACATACGTCACCAAAAAGACGCGATCGAGTATCGATCACAGGTACGAGCCCTCGACGGAATCCTCACGCTCTACAAAAAACTCGTACCACGTTTTGATCTCAAGATCCGTACACTCGACGCCAACCGCGATGCTATCCTCAAGAGCTCGTACGTGGTGCAGATCAAGAGCATGCAAGAAAAGCTCATCTTCTCCGAGCGCGAGTGGAAGGAGATCACGGGTGAGTAGCTGAGTATTCTCAGCCCTTAAGTCTTCGCCTTACCCTTTGCCTTAAGTCTATCTGAAAGTCTGTCATTGCGAGCGAGTACTCGAGCGTTGCAATCCAAGTCTTTGTTCCTCCCCTGTTCTGTCATCCCCGAGTACTCGTCGGCCTTCGAATTCCTCAGGCCATGAGCTTGTCGAATGGGGATCCATCCAATAGTCTCCCCTTCCACTGTCTTCCACACACTAAAATAGCGAGTCCTTTCCAGGCTCGCTACTTTGCATAATCGAATCTATCTGTCATCCCAGAGTAGTCGTCTGGGATCCAGAAAGATTGAATCTTTATATTTATCTTTATTTCGCCACTACCTCCTGGTGGCTATAAACGATGTCCATTGCCACTTCATTTGCAAATGTCAGGATCTGATCCCGACACATCCGGTACTCCTTCAATCCCTTCTGCCACGGATTAGCGACTTCGGGCTGAAGCAGGATAACCTGAGCTTCTGGCAGCTCCAATGACAGTAAGTGCTGATAGACATCCGCGCTCAAAGCGTAGATGACGTCATAGCTGGGCAGATCAACCTGGGACAGTGAGCAACTCCGATGGATGGCGATGTCGAGACACTGCTCGCGCATGACCGCGATCGCCTCCCCTGTGGCAGGTACGACTTCCTCACGCTCCACCATACCGGCGCTCTCGGCCGAGTAGGACTTGAGCCCATACTCGTCGAAGCAGTGGTTGAGAAACGACGCCAGCATAGGGCTCCGGCAAGTGTTCCCGAAGCATACGCATAAGATCCGAAACTCTTCGTGAGTTTTCACTTATTATTCCTCCTTCGAATAGTACTCCAATCGGCCATCGCTGCTGAGACGATAGCAAATTGTCACAGAATGCAGCTGGTTGTTGTGCACCCATGTTTCATCCAGCATCTTCCCGCTTGTACCATCAGAAAGCCAGTTAAGGCCATACCATACGATACCAGTAAGAAAAGAAGAGAGACCGGCCACCACAACATTGGTACCGCCACGCTCGATGATAAATGAGCTCAGACAGTCCCAGCCGTGCTTGGTAAACTCTGCCATTGCCATGACCCGGTGGGCCGGATTATATTTCACATCCATGGTTCCCGAAAACTTTCTCTCGCCAAGGTTGTGAAGCAGCAGCTGCCTGTGCTCCCGCGTACAGGGAGTCAGTGCCTGGATAACAGCAGGTGCGCCGTATCCACTAGGCCGCATGTAGCTGGCAATCTCAGTAAGACCAGGAGCTGCAATTATCAAATCCACCGGACTCTTTCTGTTCAGAGCTTCTCCCAGCACAAGCAGGCCTTTTACGGTTGCTTCATCAATATCATCAACCTTTCGGTTGTTGGGCCTGGCCACAAATGTAATAGTTACAAATCTGGTGCCAGGTTCAAGTTGCTTCTTCATGTCAATTCTCCGCCTTTTTTGTGTGTTTATTCGCTTTTACGCCCGCATACAATACCAATATCCATTCCCAAGTCAAATCGACACGATGTTTGTCAAAGCCTTATCTAGACCCATATCTTTTGTCATTCCCGAGTACCCATCGGGAATCCAGTTCCTTTAAACAAAAATAGTCTATGATTCTGGTAAAACCGAGTTTTAAGCTATTACAAAAACTCGGTTTTGTCTGGTAGCCTTTCACCCTCTTCTTTTTGCAATCCACTGCCCTCAATTGTTATACTGCTATGAAGCATTATTTTTTCAGAAAATACACATGCCTACACAGACGCACGACTATCACACGCTGGAGAAAGACATCATGACCTACATGCGGGATGCCGCGCTCAGAGGAGAGATCCAAGCTGATGATATTTATGCGATCACGACCATCCTCTCTGCGTGTAGCGACTATGACACTCTTACCTATCTCGCAAGTGTCCTCGCACAAAGCGATTACCCATTTCTCAAGCACGCACTCTCTATCAGCAAGGAGAGTGAGCAAACGGTGTTACGTGATGAGCTCGATGATGTAGTAGCACGTGTGATCAAAAGCGATCCCCTCCTAGCGACCAAAGTAGCACGATACGTCCAAGAACACGGCCACAGTCTCGCCGACGTCCTCCACGAGTTCCCAACCGTCAAAGCATATCTCGGTAAATAAAACCCATGGCAAAAACTAATACAAATACACATCTGCAAACACCTGAAGAGCTCAAAGAGCTTCAGGAAAGACATGAGAAAGTAGGCAAAATAGATGAGGTCACGAGAAAAACGCTCGAAGCTCTCTTTAAAGATAGCAAAAGTTTTGACGATCTCAGAACCAGCATGGAAGAAGCCTACAAGAACTCCCCCGAACTCAAAAAGCACACGCTCAAAAAAGCAGGCGAGACGCTTTCACTTATCAATAATCTCATACCGCTACTTACAGCAATCAGCAAAATTACCAAAGC
>CAYGIM010000016.1:0-11055 GCA_964349895.1 uncultured Candidatus Peribacteria bacterium
GCTTGGGACTATTCGCATTGGTAAGCTTATCAAATATCTCATTGAGCTTTTGACCAATACCCTCAGCCTGCGTTTGCAGTACTTCCCATCGGCAATCTTTCGGTACCTGAAATCGGTGATTGTGATCTGAGCGAGCAATCTCTTCGTCATGATACTCCTCGAGAACCCGTCTATACTCCTCATCCCACATATCGCTAATACGCTTGTAGAAAAGAAGACCAAAGATGTACTTCTTATAGTCCGAGCTGTCTATCTTTCCGCGCAAGATGTCTGCACTCTTCCACAAGAATTGCTTGAGCTGAGTGAGATTCATCTTCCCCTCATCATCTGTGGTTGGAACACCGAGATCTTTTACAATACTCTTGTCGTTGGCTATTCGCTCTATATCTTCAGGCTTATACTTACGGTCCTTGCGAGGACCTACCCGAAGAGGTTTTATGAGACCTTTCTTCTCCCAATTGCGAAGTGTGTCTTGGTGTATGCCAAAAATACTCGAAACTTCGCTAATTGTGAGCAGCTCCTTCATGCACAAGATTTATAAGATATTCATAGGTTATCATAGGTTGATGCATTTTCAAGGGTTACCGCAAAAAAGCACCTCAAAGGTACTATTGCGGCTTTCCTAAGTACCTACCTCTTCTTCTTAAACACACTCTTCAACGAGTCATCGATCTTTTTCACCCTCATAGCCCTTTCGACCTTTTGGATATCCTCATCCAGGAGATTCGCAGACTTAGGAATAGTGGATCGCCATCGGCCAAATGAGTTGATCGATGAGGTAAGCTTTTCATTGAGAACATGCTTCAGAGAGTCATGTATCTTTTTTACCTCAAGGGCGTCTTTTACCTTCTCCACATCATCATCAGCAAAACTGGCAAACTCAAAGATGTCTTCTTTTTTCTCAAACCAATAGGCAACGAAGAGATAGAGAACAAAGAGAAATGGTACGGTGAATGATACGAGTGGTAGCGGCTCATAGGAAAGCATGAAGTTAAATACCATGTGAGCCAGCATGGATAAAAGAAGTCCTTCCATAAGCTTTTGCTGACGAAATGCTATATCTCCCTTGATATGTAGTACGCGATGCATAAAGCCTGCAAACTTACTACGCTCGACCGCCATGATGTGCTTCTTCGCGAAATACGCCAAGCCATAGAAGTAACCAAAGATCGCCGAAAATATGACGTGACCAAACATCGAGAGCAGCGATCGGAAGATAAATATCTGCCACAAGTTCCCTACTGCACGCATTGGTTGAGAGGTCGCGGGATTGGTCACGCACGTCTCAGGTGTATCGATCCCGGGAATACCGCATGGTAGGTTCCATAGATGTGTGATGTACATGATATTTTCGAGAAAGGCGAAGCCAAGTGCTACGACCAAGGCAAACTCCATCACATCGTCGATGTTCTGAAATACACCGTCATTGACAAAGCGCAAGATCAGGTGCTTCGAGAACTCCTCCAGTGCCGCAACAATCACCAACGTCCACACAAGGTATATGACCTGGGTGGAGATACCAAATCCTACAGAAATTGCATCTAGAGCAAAGACACAGATACCGATTACGACACCAACAGACAGAAATATAAAAGGCTCTTCGATCGTCTTCTTGATAGTACGGACAAACTGCTGTGTGGCCTGCTTGCCCAAGATCAGGTCCAGAAGAGCTATCAAGCCTGCTACACATATGTAGATGAAGAGACATGAGGCGATAGCGAAGATGACGAACTCTACGAAGTGAGCCAGGGTCGGCTCAGCAGCGAGCTGGCTAATACGACTAAATATATTGAGATTTGGGATCTGAAATGGTCCGATCGTAACCGAGACGTCCGTAGGCTGATTGTAAAACAGCTCACGATAGATGATTACCGGAATAACCGAAAGTATTCCTCCGAAAAATGATAGCAATAAGATATGACGGTCTTCTTTTCTCTTCTTAGAGAAAAACCAGCCCCATATAAGAGCCGGGATAAAGGCGATGGCACCTACCATAATCCACTGCATCAGCGTTGTGAAGATATGACTACGCTGAGAAGGAATACTAAATGATGCAGCGATCGATCCTATAAAGCTTACCGAAGGTGGTAGGATGATGACCATGAGAACCGCTATGATCATGAGACTGATCGCGTACTGTCTGACAAACGAGAAGAAGCGGGATATTGCCATAGTTATTCTTTCAGAGAGGAAATAGTTACGCCAGTATAATAGTACGAGATAATGTCTTTGTATGTTTTACCTTGGGAGGCTTGTGTTGCTGCACCACACCCGCTTAGACCTACGCCATGTCCTTTGAGCGTTCCTTTACCGTCTTTACAAAACGTATCTGACACCGAGACAAGATATGGTGTATCGGTCCAACCCCAGACATCCTTGGCATTCTTGGTCTTGCCGTCGCTCTCACTGAAATAAGGCGTCTTGATGAGCTTGTCTCGATACGCCACAACCTGGCCCCTGGTCGCATTGACGACCTCTACCCAGTTACCTGAGCGAACCTCAAAGCTATATCCCATGTACTTCTGAAATATATCTGGATCATCAGAGGCATCATACGGCTTATCAGGGAACTTACGCTTTGCCTCTTGCATATAGTAGAGGGCGTATGTCCGAGCCAACACAGAAAGCGTCTTTTTCTTCTCTATAGGATCATCCAGAGCCGCCTCAGCAATACCATACAGATAGTCTTCGAGCGGTAGCTCATTGATGACTGTCAGCTTGCTATCTACGATACGTACCTCGAGCATGCCACGGAATAGATTGTTGTTGTACTTCTTCTCGGTATCCCAAGCCGAGTATCTGTCCATGCTCTTGATAGCAAGGACATCATCAGAGGTTGTTGAGATACGTACGCCACCTGAAAACGTATTACTCGAGCCCTCGACCATGAGCTGATCACCTTGCCGCGTAATATGTACTGTTTTCTTTGCACCATCTATCTTCTCGATCTGCAGCGCTGAGCCTTTGTTGGCAGCGATATCGATCGAGTCAGTACCCGCATAGGAGATCTTTACACGCAGGCTTTTCTTGATCTTGGCGTCACCTATTGTAAAAAACTTACCACTACTTTTTTTGCTCATACCTTTGACCTCGACAGACAGCTCGGCCGATGGCATGTCTACCCAACCGCTTCCTTTGATACCAACTCTGTACGTCTGGAGATAGGCCCCTGCGTCTTTGGGAAATATATCAAAGACAAATGTAGCAATCCCCCCGGCACTCACCTTCTCTTCTTTCATACGAGCTGGTGTATAGTCATCAATCCATGTAGATGTGACGAGGGGGTTTGACTTATCTCTGCCGTCATACAACCCTAGAAGTGTGCCGTCTTTTACCCATGCAGTCTTAGATGTGTTTTTGACACGCAATGTTACACGCGTCTTGATGCCTGACTGTGAAGAGATGTGAGTAGGCGTGATACTTACGATACTTCCGGTTATAGCAGAGCCCGACTGATTACCTGTGGACTTTGAAGTAGTTTTTACCGATATATTGATCGGTGTACTTCCCGAAACAGGACCATATGAGGTCTCCAGATATATCGGTATCTGGACTGCATCCAATCCCTGAGCTGCCTTCAGCGTGAGAGGTATGTTGATGCTTGCCCCCTCTTTCATCATCTCCGCTGTCAAAGAGAACTCTTTGGTCTTGAGGATATCAGCTCCTACGGCATTTGAACTAATAGTGATAGTTGTTGGCGTAGCAGGAGAGCTACTCGTACTTGCTGCTTGCTTGTACTTTACCGTGAGATTTACTTTCTTTTCTTTGTTTACATCGAGCACGATCTGCTCGATAGGCCTGCTCTGCTGCAATGTAAAGGGAGAGTAGCTGTCCCGTGTATTTACTGTAAGATCAAATGAAAATCCCTTACCATCAAAGTATCGCATCCCTTCGATCGCCGGTGCAAAGTCCTCTTTGTACTGACCTGGGATCTGCGGTGCCCTGAGAGAGATGACAAAGGTCCCTGTCTTTCCTGGCTCTACACGCTCCTCACTCAAGGTCGCGAGAACTTTTGAGTCAGAGATATTAAATGCGGTATTTCGCGTCCGAGGATTGTCTACGCGCAGTATCGTTCGGTAAGCTCCTGTCTTGAGCCAGGGAACCGTACCGGTATTTTTGAGAACGACCTTACCATTTACCTGATCCAAGGCCTTGAGTGCGCCTTTTGGCAGATCTGAGGAAACCACATCATAGGTAAAGGTCATAGGAAAGATCGTGAAACGCGTATCAAACGACTCAAGCTCGATCATACCATTGAGTACAGGAGTAAAGCGCACGGTGTCCTGAAACTGTCTATAATCAGTGCGGACGGTGTACGAAAACGTACCCACCTCCCCTGGCTTGACTTGTGACTCCTTGAGATACGCTACCCTTCTATTCTTCTCTTGGTTGAGAAATGAAAACCCATTGTAGCTATCCTTACCGACTGAGAGGTATGTCTTGTTGTCCCAATTGATCGTGCCCATGTTTTTGATCCGTACCGTCACGGGTGTATCTTTGATCGGCTCGAGCTGAATCGTATCCTCTAGGCGATCCACACTGGCAGCATACTTCTCTGTCGTGAGGGCAATCTTATCTACTTCAGCCAACGAGTACTGTGTAAGATCAGAGGCGTCTTGTCGAATCTTGTCGAGCAGAGACTTTACGTTGTCTCCCGGACACGCCGTCTTACCGACATCTGCATGACCTATGATATTTGGCAGATCCTTGCCATAAAATGAGCTTGTACCCAAAGGATTGATACCATGAATCTTCGCAAGACGAGCTACGATATAGGTAACCGACTCGAGCTGTCGGGCTCCGATCTTTTGCTCCTGGAAGTTTCCCATGATAGAGACGCCGAGAGAGCTCACGTTGCGCCAGAGCGCATGAGCACCTACGGCATAGTCACCACCAAGCCTCCCCTGGTAAATGTTTCCCGTGGGGCCCACGATGTAGTTGTAACCGATATCTCCCCAGCCACGGATAACTGTATGAAAATAGTAGATAGATCTGAGTGCTGCCATCTCATCGAGCTCGGTATAGTGCCCGTCGCCATCCATATCTTTTCCGTTTAACTCTGCAGTATGGTGGACCACGATTTTTTTGATTTTGTCAGACAGGTTTACCGGCCACAGCAATTTCTTGCCATTAGCCTCATATATCGTATCTTTGATCTTCATCTCATCCGGATAGAGCTCTTGAAGCTTTTTGACATAATCAGAGACATCCTTGTCTTCATCACTCGAGGTGCCGATGATACAACGAAGCAAGGCTTTTTTGCAGTACTCTTCTCGAGCTTTATTGTAACCGTCTTCTGTGACAAGATCAGGATCAGCACCCCACTCGTCCCGAGAGACGATGCGCGGTTGTGACGCATGGGCCGTGTCGAAGAACGGAAGAGCTATGCGCTCCGGCACATGGATTGCTGAGATAAATAGCTTGGGGGATATACCAAACCTTATCTCATCGTGCACTTCACCTGTAGGGCTTAGCTGAAACTGAAAGGCCGTCGCAGTACCCGTAAAGACGAAGTAGTCATGTCCACTATCGATAGGCTCCCATGCGGTCCACTCTGAGCCTTGCTGTGTGCGCAAAGTCAGTAAAGCTCCATCAAGCATATCACCATCAAAAGCAATGCTCTCAAAGGACGACAGCTGATCGGCCTTCATGATCTCGGATGTATAACCGCGGCCAAGAGAACGAGGAAGCTCTAGGGAAAACTCTTGTGTCGTAACCTGCGAGGGTTTGCTCATATACAGTCCAAACAGCACGACAACAGCACACAAAGTAAGTGCTAATCCTAGTTGTATGAGGCGATTCGTTTTCATCAATGATCTTACTTACGTAGTGAAGTGGTCAATACAGGTGCGCAACATGACCTGCTTTTGGATCTGGTTGTGATACATGCCGCCTTTTGTGTAGGCTTTGTGTATCAGCGCCTTTTCTTCCTCGTCCTTGCCTTGGGATACATACCACGCTACCTCTTGCTCGAGCTCTTGATCGGTTGGTTCTATCTTGAGATCTTCAGAGATCTTAGAGAGCACGAGAGAGAAGACGATACGCTTTTGTGCCTCCTCACGCCACTCAGTACGTAAGTCCTCGGGAGACTTTTTGATATGCGTCAAATAGTCTTGAAACACAAATCCCATCGACTCGATGTGTCGCTGAAACTTGGACAACATGATATCCAGTTCCTTGTCGATCATGACTTGAGGGATCTCGCCTTCAAAGATAGGCTGTACCTTTTCCTCCAACTCTTTTTCACGACGAGCTTTCTCGTCTTCTTCCTTCATAGCCTTAAGCTTTGTCGTCAGATGACTCTCAAGATCTTTTGGATCGATCTTTTCACCAAGCAACTTTTCTAGGTCATCAGCAGAGATCTCTTTCTTTACGACCTTTTTTATCTCTTTCACCTCGACATGAAACGTTACCTTCATGCCATGAAGTTGCTTCATGCTATGCGTCTCCGGATAGGTTACACTAAACTCCTTCTTGTCCCCGACCTTGAGTCCGAGAATCTCTTCGCGGAACCCCTCGACCATGACCTCGTCCTTTACATAGAGCGGATAGTGGGTTCCTTTGAGTGTCTCGATCAAAACACCATGCTCATCCATACCCTGGAAATCCAGATACACGATATCACCACTCATGATGGCACCATCCGGGTCGACTACAAAATCTGCAAACTCCATCTCGATGCGCTCCATCTCTTTTTTGACCTCATCTAGAGGCACAGCTACTTCGAGCTTCTCGACTTTGATACCCTTATAGTCCTTTATGCTGTACTCCGGATAGATAGGCAGTGTCAAGAGAGCCTTGTACGGCTCATAGGATACGACATCAATCTTCTCTACGGGCCCAACAGGATTGAGCTCGTTTTTTTGAAATATCTCCTGCAAGACCTCCTCCAATAAGTGTTGCTCTTCTCGCATGATGATATCTGCACGGGTATAGCGCTGCTCCAAAATAGCTCGAGGTACGTGCCCTTTGCGAAAACCAGGAATATCTGCCTGCTTGGATAGCTGAGCATAGGCCTTTTCAATATGCGTATTGAGTGTGGCCTCATCCAACTCGACAGCAATCTCCGCGTACGAGCCGGGAAGTTTTTTTATAATATACTGCGACATAACGTGTAATTTCTAATACAAAAACAAAACGATCAAACTACTTCGAGCGGTACATTACCTGTATGCTCGAGTTTAGGTACATGGATCTCGAGAACTCCTTGGCTGAAACGTGCCTTCATGCCCTTCTTATCAATATCACTGGGTAAGATGATCGTCCTAGTAAATGGCCCCCAAAAACACTCTTGTGTGTGAATATTCTTGTTCTCTAGTCCAGATGGCAACTTTCGAACTCCGGCCACAGAAAGAATCTCATCGGTAATCTGGATCGTGATATCAGAGGGGTCT
The DNA here is from genome assembly GCA_964349895.1 of uncultured Candidatus Peribacteria bacterium. Lineage (GTDB taxonomy): Bacteria > Patescibacteriota > Gracilibacteria > CAYGIM01 > CAYGIM01 > CAYGIM01. Next base: position 7,395 of record CAYGIM010000016.1, read on the forward strand.
ACTCCGCCAAGTGGCGCAACCAAAATAACGGCAGTATCTGTATCAAAGACATCGATGGCGAGCTCCGCAACGTCGTGACTCGCTTCTGTATCACTCATTGCCATATCCTTCTTTGAGATACGCTCGAGAGCAATATCTTGAGAGGACACAGACGCAGCCTCTCTGGTATCATCGTCTCTAGACATAAGGTGGAATCAGATAATAATCAATATGCACTGCACTTCTATACTATCCCTTTTATGGCTATTGTACATTTTTTTCTGGTCTTCATGAGTGTATTTATTGTGCTGTCATATGGTTTTACCCTGGGCAAAAACAAGCAGCCCACAACCATTATGACCATCATGGGTCTTCAAGAAATGCCCCTGGCCATGATCATGTTAAGTTGCTTTATAGACGGTTCCATAGTTACATATACTTTGTTGTCTTTCATTCGATAGTTTCTTATGCTTACATCTCTCCACATATTCCCGCACACACCAGCCCTTCTACCGTTTTTGCATGATCCTGATTATGAGCAACTTCGACCTATCTTGCGTGGCATACTGACAAGTGTTGCAGCAATCCAACAAGAAAAGCCTAGCACCATCCTCATGATCTCGGCTCTTGGCCCTCTCCTGCACCACCGTGTACTTACTCCGGAAGCGACCTCTTACACTACAGGCCTGAAACTATTTCACGAGGAGGCAAAAGAATACACCTTGCCAGCCGATGCGACTCTCACAAAAGATCTGATCGAGAATCTTATCAACTCGCGCATACCTGTAGAGTCGATTCAAAATCAGCAAAGTAAACAATACGAGCTGGACCCAGCATCATCTATCGCTATGTACTTCTTTGCATCTCTTACCCAAGAGATATCCCTGGCATCCATATACCCTTCCGACCACGCCTATAAGACTCAAGGGGAAATAGGGGAAGCCATCGGAAGCATTGTTTCAGCATCGAAGCAATCAGTGTCGATAGTAGTTATTGCGGAAGGAAGTCAGTCACAAGAAACTACGGAGTTAGCAAAGCTCATAGAAGCTATGCTGACAAACCCAAAAGAAAGCATGAAGTCTATACCACGGCTTACAGAGCTTGCAGATATTGCCGATGAGAGAAACCTCCGAGCGCTTATGATAGCACTGGGAATCATATCATCACAAGATCTGAAAGAATCTCATCTAGCCACATCTTCCCCTTTCGGAGCGCAGTACATCAGCGCATGCTATAAATGATGGTATCTATTTTATTCCAAGGCTACTCTTAAGTAGGTTCTCTCGAGAATTAGCATCAAAGTACCTATTTAACTCAACAACATTAAGTCTAATTCTGAAAGTCCCATCAGAATTTTTATCGACCATAAAGTTTTTTGCATCAAAACTAAAATCTGATATTGGAAATGGAACTTGAGCACCATTGATGTTTATATTTCTAGGTTTAGAGGCTCCATTTAGTTTATTCACAATGCTAGCTAGGATTTCTATATCACCGGGTCCTGAGACATTTATGCTATAGACACTACCTGCTACTTCTATATCGCTCAGGACTTTGATATCTGTCCCTTGAAATGACTCTCTGAGCATTAAGAGAGTCTTCATCTTGGGATCACCTACTTTATCGAGCTGGTCAAAGTAATTCACTGAATACTCACCAACTTGATCCAGCAATGCAGCTCCATTACTTACAATAATACTATGATGCTCTGGATCTAACCTCGTATCAATAGTTACACCATCTTTCTTGTAGGTGCTTTTTATATAGTCCTCCATATAAGGAAGCAGCTCATCTGCATACTTCTCGTAATCTATAGCTGAGCCATTTGCGACCGCCCAATTCAACTTTGCCCCACCCTCCATAGCGCTTTTGAGTGCTGTAGGATCCAACGATACAATAAGCTCATTGCCTTTCATGGTCATCTGCCATGGAGCAAGCTTCAATGCTTCACCAATCCTACCATCTGTTACTTCTTGAGGTTTATCAACGGGCTTGTCGATCGTGGAACGGGGATCCTGATATAGATCGGCCCACTTATTCATATTCGTAGACATGTTGGACTTGAGCAATGAAGCCTCGATCCTTCTAGTCTCTATAGTTGCAGCATTTTGTGGGGTTGGAGCTGGTGCCGTACGTGGTGCTTCTACACCTTGCTGCCCTAGCCATGTAAGCATCTCTTGTCGTTTTGCATCAAAGCGGCTAAATGCTTCTTTTGCTTTCGCCTGACCAGCAGCATCAAGCGTCTTGTATTTGTCACCAAGCAATGTCCCTAGATCTGTGTCCTGTTTATAATCATGAAGTGCTCTTGAGCCAAAGTTGAGTCTACCGACATGACCACCGATCACCTTTCCCAAGTCATTCCACATCTCCTTTTTGTACTGCTCACTCTTTGCTGGATCTTTGATATCCGCGGCCTTGAGCTTTGGCTCCCAAGCAAGTGCAACATCCTTTGCCAAGAGAAAGAAGTAATCCATCGTACGTCTTACTTCTGTATCAATTAGTTTCTGATCTTGAGTTAAGCCAAAGATCTCCCTATTATTCTCAATCACTCCCTTAAATCCATATGCTTGTTTATTCAATAGGTTCAGGACTGAATCACTCTTATTATTTAGCCAATCTACCGTAAACATGTATGCAGCGCGTTTCTCTTCGCGCTCACCTTTTTGATCAGGAGTTTCATTGCTCGATTGATACGAAAGCACTTCACCGCGTCCCTCAAATTGAGCCATGGATTCTTCTGCTAGAGTGTGAACTCCTTTTACGTCTATCTTGTCCTCTTCTCTCTTTAATCGCTCCTTTGCGGCTGGATCCAGAGGCACACTATGATCTGTATAACTTCTATCTTGTAACAACGCGTGTGTACGATCACGATATATATCAAGGACTGTATCCTTTGCATCAACTGGCTTTTGATCCTGATCCTTATCATTGCTGTGTGCTTCATATACATCAACATAGTCTGGATTGCCGCTAGATTGTACCTCTTGTAAATGTGCGGCGCCACGTTGATCTGACTCTTGTTTAACAGCTTTGTCTTGGACCTGTATCTGGAGATTTCTTTCTGCCTCCGTCGTTTGCTTTTCCACCACTTCTTGATCGACCTGAACTTCCTCCTGAGCAGTTTCGGCAGACCCTTCTTGTTCAGCATGTACATAGACACGTCGATGCAAACCATACTCCAGCAAATTCCTGCATGTATGTGTAGTATGTTTCATATTATCCTTTCATACTTATAAGATCGCGAAGCATCAATGCATTCTTTTTTGTCAGAGCTACAGAGATAGTCTTATCTCTAGTTCCACTGGCTTTATCAAACGAAAGCGAGATGTTGTACTTAGGGAAGATACTCTTTCTGCTCGGGAAGATTTGCGTAGATGCGACCTTTGCCAGATCCTTGAGGGTGAATGTTCTCTTCTTCTTTTTCGATGAGAGGGTTAACGTCTCTTTGCCATAATCAACAGCTGCAGTCAGCTTGGCATACAGTCGGATGATAGCGAGATAAAAGACAGCAAAGCTTATGACTGCAGTAATAAGCAACGTAAGTACTCCTTGTGTTGCTGTAAGATCAAAGCGGTTGTAGATAAGGACACTGATAAATACGATAGCTGCCAACAGAAAGACTACCCACTCGGGTCTGATATCCAGAAGCTTTATCTCTCTGCGATGTGTTTGTGTCGTTTTC
>CAYGIM010000017.1:0-10807 GCA_964349895.1 uncultured Candidatus Peribacteria bacterium
ATGCTATAGTTATCTGATCTCATCTTCAATCTATGGACACACAAGACACAAATCAACAACAGTCAAACCTACCAACACAACCTGAGTCTCCGTCAGTTGTACCTACAACCCCAGAGGCTGCAGCTTCGGTGACACCAAAAGCAATTCCAGAAGTTGCCAAGTCAAAACCTCAGGCTGAGATGAAACCACTGCCTACCAAGAGTATTGGTAAAGGGTTTATCGCGGGATGTATTGGTCTGTTTGCAGTGTTGTGGCTCTTGGTTGTCTCACTTATCGCAGTAGGCGCACTACAATCTCAAGGCCAAGTAAATGTCCTAGAAGGATTTGGTGTGCCTCCTGATCAGCTCAAATCAGTATTGATATTTCTGGTCAATACAGGATTTGGTATCGTAGCGTTTTTCTTGTTTATCATGCTAGCGGTCTTGGTCTTCCGTAACTTTATCTCGGGAAAGAATCTCGACAAGACATTGCGCGGACGCGCACGAGCAAACCTCATGCTCGTTGGTGGAATATTTATCTTAATCCTCATTCTTTGGTCATTCTTACTTTCTTCTCTGAATCAGCTGCGGTCCAATAATCGGTTTGATACCAGCCTTGTGCGGGCCTCTGTGCTTGATCCTCAGGGAGAGATCCGTGATGAACGAGGCATGTGGAAGTCAGCAAGCACGCTTGGTCTCAGCGCACCTGTAGATATTCGCTTTGATGCGAGTAACTTGATCGAAGAGTTTCGTAAGACCAAGGGAAATGTCGTACAGCTCAACTGGGACTTTGATAATGACAAGAAGTTTGCTGAAGACAGAACAGGGCCTGTCGTCTACTGGCATTATACAGATCGTGGTGCAGCCAATGGTATCTACACAGTCAATATCCAAGTATCGTATGTACCATTTAATCAAGCTGTAGCACCTACAAAGACTTCTACGACTACTGCACCGGTGGGTATCATACAGACACAGCTTCTTACTGATATCGTAACCGTGACGATTACAGAGGTGCGGCCCAATATCATCCTCGATGCCAAGCCTCTCGAGTTGAAAGGTCCTGCTCCGCTGAGTCTTACTCTTGATGTAAGTAAGTCCAAGAGCGAGGGTGGATCTATCGTAAGCTATGAGTGGGATATGGATAATGATGGTGTCTACAATGAAGGTAATACTCCTACGCTGACCTACACCTATGATAAGATCGGCACCTATCAGTTTTCTGTGCGACTCAAAGATACCCAAGGCGGTACTTCTGTCCTGACTCGTGAGGCCGTCGTCGGCTCAGAGCTCGATATGCGACCGGTTGCGGACTTTCAGATGGTACCAGGAAACGGTACTGCTCCCGTACGCATACAATTTGATGGCCGGATATCACGCGCCAAGAAGGGGAGCCTGGTGAAGTATGAGTGGAACTTTGGTGATGGAACTCCTTCTGAAAGTGCTGAGGTTGTAACACATGAGTTCAAGAAAGGCGGCTCGTATACTGTATCTCTCAGTGTAACAGATGAAGATGGCCAGTCGACGACCAAAGAGAATAAGCTCGAGATCGCATCGAGTGCCAAGGCACCTACTGCGGTCATAGAGTCTGATCCTGCGGCAACACTTGATCGCCGAACTCAACTACGTGTGATCGAAGGATTTGCACCTTTCACTGTTTCATTTGATGCGAAGAAGAGCTTTGATCCTGACTCAGATATTGTGAAGTATTCGTGGGATCTCAATGGGGATGGTACGGTTGATATACAAGGCTCGAAGACTTCGAAGACATGGTATGATACAGAAGATGCTATAGTTACGTTGTTTGTAGAAGACTCAAAAGGAAATCGTAGCTCAGATAAGGTAAATGTACGTGTAACAAGAAAGGATCTTTCTGCTGCATTTACCGCAGACCCTGTCTCTGGTCCAGCGCCTCTCACCGTGTACTTTGATGCTACACCTTCTCAGTACCTAAAGGGCGAGATTGTCTCCTACAAGTGGGTCTTTGGTACCGGACGTGAGCCTCAGCTACTCGCAACGCCAAGAACCTCACAAGTCTATACTGAGATAGGTGAGTACAAAGTGTCTTTGACGATAACAACCGAGGACGGGAAGCAAGATACGGTGACACGGATGGTTACAGTTACTGAGCGACCTTTGATTGCTCGCTTCAATGCTTCGCAAAAGTCAGGAACACATCCTCTGAGTGTTGTCTTTGAACCAATTGGTTCGAGCGGCGATATTTCTACTTATAGCTGGGATTTTGGTACTGGCGAGATCTCGGCTGAGCGCAAGCCTACCTATACCTTCAACGAGCCGGGTCGTTATCGCGTGACGCTGACGGTTGCGGATAACAAAGGCGGGGTATCCTCATACTTCGAATATATCGATGTAGACTAAGAAAAGCTAACGAGATTGCGAATTACTTTGTTGGCCGCAGAAAAAAGTTCCTCGATGTACGACTGGTCGTCCCCCTGCGGACTTTTTTCTTTGCCGCCTCGTACTTCATCAATCTCGTTAGCTTTTTAATACCTACCCATTGCAATATATACTGTTCGCTATATGAGATATAAAAAAAGATCCGCATTGCGGATCTTTTTTTGGCTTACTTACTGCTCACCATCTTGGCGAGCTTTGATTTCTTGTTGGCTGCGTTATTCTGGTGAATAATATTTTTCTTAGCAGCCTTGTCGATCGTACTTACTACCTTGGGAAGCATCGTTGTTGCTTCTTGTACTTTGTCAGCTTTTACCAGCTTCACAAATGTTTTCACACTATCTTTCATAGCAGCTTTAAAGTTTCTATTGCGTGCAGCTTTGCGCTCGTCAGAGCGCATGGATTTCATGGAGGCTTTTAAAATTGGCATAACATATGATATCGAAACAAATATTCTCTCATCACTCCTTGTAGTAGGTATATTCTATAGAGAAGAGGAGATCGGGTCAAGATGATGAGAACATCTTCCTATTTTGAGCGCTTGCGCTCGTTTTCTTTGAGAAACTTCTTACGCATACGGATCGAAAGGGGAGTCGCCTCGACGAGCTCGTCGTCTTGGATGTACTCGAGGACGTCTTCAAGCGTCATTCTGCGAGGCGGCGTAAGGACGATCGCATCGTCACTTCCTGAGGCGCGCATATTGGTAAGCTGCTTTTCCTTGGTCGGATTGACTGTCAGATCTGATCCCTTGGCATTTTCACCGATAATCATACCCTCGTATACCTCGGTACCAGGTGTGATAAAGATCTTTCCACGCTCTTCTAAGTTCCAGAGAGCAAAGGCTGTCGTCTTGCCCTGTACCTGAGAGATCATAGAGCCTACTTGGCGACCAGGGATCACACCTCTAAATGCATCATAATTTGAGAATGTGTGATACATCAGACCTTCACCCCTTGTCTCGATCACAAAGAAGGAGTGGAAGCCGAGGAGACCTCGGGTTGGGATGTCATAGGTCATCTTCACGATGCCATTTTCTTGGTTCATATTGGTCATGCTGCCCTTTCGCTTGCCGAGTTCCTCGATGATCTTACCGCTATTCTCTTCTGGCACCTCGATCACTGCTGATTCGATTGGCTCCATCTTTACGCCGTTTTCTGTACGCATAATCACCTCGGGACGCGATACTTGGAGCTCATAGCCCTCACGTCTCATGGTCTCGATCAATACCGAAAGGTGAAGCTCACCGCGGCCTGATACGACCCAGCTATCTACATCGGTGACCATATCGAGGCTCAAACCTACATTGGTTTCCATCTCTCGCTCAAGACGCTCTTTGATGTGACGTGTCGTAACAAGCTTTCCTTCCTTACCGGAGAATGGTGAGTTGTTGACCATAAAAAGCATAGATACAGTCGGTGGATCGATAGGGATCGCCGGCAATGCTTCACACGAATCATCTCCGCAAATGGTTTCGCCTACATAGATATCGGGAATACCTGCAATCTCACATATATCGCCTGACATCGCCTCGGTTACTTCAGCTTTCTTGAGACCTTTGTAGGTATAGATCTTGGTAATCTTTCCTTTTCGGTTTGGCTTGCCTTCGCTCTTGATGATGACATTTTGACCTACTTTGACAACACCTTCCATGATACGGCAGACCGCAAGTCTTCCTACATAGGTATCATAGCCGAGATTTGATGGCTGCATGCGCAATGGCTTGTCGGGTGAGCTATCGGCCTCAGGAACTTTCTCGAGGATCAGATCAAAGAGTGGAGTGAGGTCCATAGACGGGTCCTCTAGGGTCTTTTTCGCAATACCCAGCTTTCCGATGGTATACATATAGGAGAAGTCTAGTTGCTCTTCTGTGGCACCAAGCTCTACAAAGAGATCGAATACCAGGTTGAGTACTTCTTCTGGTCGCGCCATCGGCTTGTCGATCTTGTTGATCAAGACAATAGGCTTGAGACCTATCTCAAGGGACTTCTTGAGTACGAAACGTGTTTGGGGCATGGGTCCTTCGTAGGCATCTACAAGCAGAAGTACAGAGTCTACGGTACGTAGTACGCGCTCTACCTCTGATCCAAAGTCAGCATGTCCTGGCGTATCGACGATATTGATCTTGGTACCTTTGTACTGTACGGAGGTGTTTTTTGCATAGATGGTGATACCTCGCTCTTTCTCGAGATCATTGGAGTCCATCATCAATTCACCAACCTCTTCATGTGCATTAAACACGCCACCCTGGGTAAGGAGCGCGTCTACGAGAGTTGTTTTTCCATGATCAACATGGGCAATAATGGCAATATTGCGTATATTCATAGATTATGCGTTATGAAAGTAGTTCAGATTAGGTACTCTACAATAGTCAAGAAACCGCTTGAGAGTAGTATACATCCAGACCAAGGTCTCTTTTTCTATGGATCATGTACGTCCCTAATGTTCTTTCCTTGTTGTATTTTAGGCCTATACCGTCACCTATGGAGATCCGTTATGGCCCTCTTGAATTCCTACTATACTATCTTTATGCCTTTTCTCAAGACAGTTGCAAGCGAATCTGACAATTCGTAGGGTTGGATCGTCCTAAAACGACAAGATGTGTCTTATTGCTGAGGTATAGGGTTATTTGCTATACTGATAAGAATCATAATACATACGAATGGACCGAAAAACGAAGCAAACCATCAATACCGTAGAGATGACCGGTGGACATCTGAGCTCACAAGAGCGCGAGAAAGCAGGCGTGAGCTATCTGTTCTTGATGTCGTTTGTCATGCTTCTCAGTGAGAAGGACTCGCTGTTTGTACGCTTACATGCTTTCATTGGTGCAACTCTTTGTCTTGCTATGATTGTTGTTTGGTACTTACCACTTATCACCATATTGCATTATGGGCTCATCATCATCCTCTTACTGCTGATGATGCGAGGAAGCATGCTCGCAGTGCAGGGGCGTATCGATACGATTCCTTATCTGAGTTCTCAGCTCTACCTCTATCTGCTCCATAGTACATCTGTGCCAAAGATTGCTCAGGACGAGTTTGCCAAACAGGTGCTTGCCAATCGCGAAGGGGTCTCGCAAGTGCGTGATGTCGGGATGTGGTCGTATGTATGGTTTGCTCAACTCTTTGTAGCACAGTATCACAGTGACAATGCACTTTTACTCATGCACGCGCGTCAGGGGATCGTACTATTCTTTTTGAGTGTTCTCTGTTTGTTGATTCCTTGGGGATGGTACATCGTAGTCTTTTTGATAATACCTCTCCATATCGCTGGTATGATCTATGCTAGTCTTGGGCACCCTTTACAGATACCTGGCGTGTATCAACTAGCACAACTGATCGATAGCAAACGACCGGTACCTCCAGCGGTGACATTGGGTGTGGACAAAAAGAGTACCGAGCAAGTCTTTTATGCAATCCTATCGTATCTAGGTTTAGGGCCACTCTGTCTCATCCTCAAATGGAAAGATTCCTTTATTCGTTTTCATGCCCTTGTCGGTATGATCTATCTGTTGCTGGTGCTTCTTGCATCACAAGCCCCAAGTATCTTTATTCCTGCACTGCTTACGGTCATGTATCTCTGTGTGTTTGGTATCATTATGTCACTGCAAAGTTCTCGAGCTCTTCCTTTCTTCTTTACATACACCTTCTCTCGCTTTTCTCATCGGCAATCCTAGCCATTTCGCAAATGAAGAATATACTGACAGGTAGATATTTCTATCATGCTCTATGAATTCAAACGCACCTCTTGATCTCAGTCGTAGTCGTGACATGAATGAGAAAGACAAGGAGATACAAGAGATAAAAAAGGTCTTGAACAATCATGTGGCGCTGAGCTTCTCTAAGTTTGTGAAGCTGATGGGTACCCATGATATTTCGGGCATCGTGGAAGAAGAAGACAAGCGCAAAGACTACGTCGTCGTAGAGGCAAACCTCCTGACCGATATCTCCAACTGCGAAAAAAACGTATCTGAGGAGAAGACAACGTCTTCGGTCTTTACGGGTGTCCTCTTGTACGGTGTCGTGCTGGGTATTATTCTCTCGTTGATCATTGCCTTGGTGATGGGAGTTGTCGGACAACCGCCGATGAGCCCCCGCGCACTGTTTGTCATCTTACTTGGCTTTATCGGCGTCGCGTTGTTCCCTCTGGTTGTGATTTTATCGGATCCATATCTCCAGTCTTTTCAAGACAAGAATCGTGAATTCTTTGAGCGTTTGATCCGTTTTTTCGGTAAGGAATAAACAATTGTCAAAGTGTAGTCGACCTGTATAATCCCCATACCACCCTGAGCCTATGTTGCTTCAGAGGTTCTTCTCGTCTTATTTCTTTAGATTCTTTATTGTTTATGGGTACACGACCAGACCAGATGCACACCGAGATTACCGAGCGTATTATTGGTGCAGCATTCAAGGTCCATATCACGCTTGGGCCAGGATTTGATGCAGAGATTTATCACAATGCACTTCGTCTCGAGATGGAGAAGCTCGGACTGCCTTTTGAGAATGATTGGGAGATCAAGGTGTACTATGAGTCCGTCAACATCGGAAGCTACAAGCTCGACTTTTTGGTGCAGGACAAGGTGATCGTACATGTATTGGCTGTAGAGTTTATCGACCAGCGATTTATTCATCAGATGAAGTCGCACCTTGCGGCTGCGAGCCTTACTGTAGGACTTATCTTGAACTTTATGGGACCGAGCTTGGAGATAAAGCGAGTAGAGCCACGTGAACTCAAGGCACAAACAGGAGAGCGCTCTGTGCGTGCGGATCAATCGGGAGGCCAGCGCAGTAATCAGCAACGCCGTAGGAACGATGAGGTATCCCCAGACTTATTTTAACGACGTTTTCTCTTTCTGATGCAGATGGTTTGCATATCATATGAGTATGGAACCTATGAACGATACCGTTCTCGACGAGCTCATTGCAGAAGCCAGTGAAAAAAAGATCACGACCCATGATCAGCTTCACCGTCTCAAAAACAAGTACCTCGAGAAGTACAAGCGCTCTTCGATCCTCAATATCGACTTGATTGAGGCATATCGAAATCTGCTGAAACAGGATGCTATAGAAAATGCGCCGGATCTTATCAAGCTTCTGACCAAGCGCTCAGTACGCTCCAGCTCAGGCATCGTAGCTATCACGGTTTCGATGAAGCCATTTATCTGCTATGCCCAGTGTATCTTTTGTCCTGGTGAGCCAGGGGTACCCAAAAGCTATCTCTCAAACGAACCTGCCGTTATGCGGGCACTACACAATGACTTCGATCCGTATCGGCAAGTACACAATCGTTTGAGGTCACTCGAGATTACAGGACATGTGATCGACAAGGTCGAGCTGCATGTCATCGGTGGAACATTTTCTTACTATCCTCCCCAATACCAGACCTGGTTTGTGAAGCAGTGTCTGCATGCTCTCAATACGTATTATGAGACCAAGGAACAGTTTGAGACGATACGTATCGATGGCCTAGAGGCAACGCAGTTCACGACCAAGACGAGCAATATTGGAAAGATTCGTCCGGTGCTGAGTCTCGTATCCGTCAAAGCAGAAAATGAGACATCTCGCGTCAGATGTGTAGGCATGACGCTCGAAACACGACCATCTTCTCTCAACAAACGAGAGATCGAACGTATGCGCATGCTGGGATGTACGCGAGTAGAGATCGGCGTACAGACGATCTATGATGATATCTTGAAGCTCAACAAGAGAGGCCATACCATTGCTTCTGTGGTCAAAGCTACCAAGATGTTGCGCGACAATGGGTTTAAGATTACGTATCATCTGATGCCCAACTTACTCGGAAGCACGATCGAAAAGGATCTTTCTATGTTTCGCGCTATCTTTTCTGATAGCCGGTTTTGTCCTGATCAGATAAAGCTGTATCCCTGTGTGGTCACCGAGTATTCGGAGTTGACGGAGATCTGGAAAAGAGGGGAGTACCAACCCTACACCGATGAAGAGCTGACCGAGCTCATCGTTGCTATGAAGCAGTTTGTGCCGCCATGGGTTCGGATTATTCGCATCATCCGCGATATCCCCAAAGAGAGCATCTTGGGCGGAAGCACAACCTCAAACTTGCGCCAGGTAATAGAGCAGCGCCTCAAGGAGAACAATACATCATGCCGATGTATACGATGTCGTGAGGTGAAAGATAAACTCTATGATACTGATACTGTATGCATGGAGCGCGTCTACTCAGTTGCGGGTTCACTGGAATACTTCTTGTCGATCGAGGATCGCAAGACTGATACGATCCTGGCATTTTTGCGTCTCTACATCCCGACATCTCCCGTGAGTTCGATAGTGTTTCCTGAGCTCCAGGAAAGCGGTATCATACGTGAGGTACACACCTATGGTCATCAGCTTGCTATAGGCTCTGTAAATACCGAGAGCTCACAACACAAAGGCTTGGGCAAGAAGCTGACGTATCGCGCTGAAGCTATTGCCCGATCACATGGTCTGAAAAAGATGGCCGTCATCAGTGCCGTCGGTGTACGAGAGTACTACTACAAGCTTGGATATCTCCGGGATGAGGGGAAGGGGGAGTACGTCGTGAAAGATCTGGGATGACCTGCATGGTTTTTGTTCTGTCATCGCAATGACCGACTGATGCATATAGTTCTACGGAGCATAGAAGAATAAGCCTTATTGGCTTACTCACTGCTGACATCTATGACTCGGGTCAGCTCCGAGAGTGTGGTAATCCCTGAAAGTACTTTGAGTATGCCGTCGATCTCTAGGGGCACATAAACATTCTTATCCTTTTTGAGATGTACAGGGAGCTCTTGTATATCTCCAGTCTCGCTGATCATTGATTCGATCTCGGGAGTGATGCGCAGCACTTCTGCTATCGTCGTAAGTCCATTGTATCCTGAGTTGTGACACTCCTTGCATCCGACGGGGATAGCAAGCTCTTGAGGGGACTGGTAGGTGTCTTTGCCAAATATGAGCTCGAGCTCTTTGATGTACTTCGCAAATATTGCCTGTTCTTCGGGAGTAGTATTTCTCTTTTTATTACATACGAGGCAGAGCTTACGTACCAAGCGTTGAGCTATGATACATGACAGACTTGGGCCGATCATAAACAGAGGGACACCCATGTTGCGTAAGCGTGGAATAGCGTCGAGACAACTATGTGCATGTAGTGAGCTCAGTACGATGTGTCCTGTAAGAGCTGCTTGCAAACTGGTCTTGGCGGTCTCGATGTCTCTGATCTCTCCGATGAGGAGTACGTCTGGATCATGGCGGACCATAGAACGTAAGCCTTGATCAAAGGTATAGCCATTGCGCTCATCTACTTGGCTTTGTACGATACCAGGGATGATGTACTCGACTGGGTCTTCCAGTGTCAAAATACTGCGTTCTCCTGTATTGAGCTCTTTGAGGAGTGCATATAGCGTCGTAGTCTTTCCTGACCCCGTAGGCCCACATACCAGCATAAGTCCTGTGCCGAGGCGTAAAGCACTCATGATATTATGGAGATTGGTATCTCTGAAGCCTAGTGAACTGATTGTGTTGGTCTTTTCTTCTTGCGGAATGATACGCAGGGTACACGCCTCATGATAGTGACTGGGGATGGTCGCGGTACGCACCATCAAGCGATGTCCTTCGAGAATCTCGGTAAATCTACCATCCTGAGGTATGCTGGTGGCATTGGCGATGAGAGCTGCTTTGTACTTTATGGTGACCAAGAGATCACTATAGCTTTTATTATTGATCTTGATGATGGGTTCAATGATGCCATCAATACGAAATGTGATATCAGTCTTATCTTCACCTGGTACAAAGTGTATGTCTGTTGCGTGCGTGTAGAGTGCCAAACCAAACAGGGTTAACAGCAGCTCTTCTGGATGATACTGATTTAGATCGGCTTCTTTGTCTTTGATATGGCTAAAGAGCTCATCCCAGCTGAGTGTCTCGAAGTGCTTGATGTCTTCGGATCCTCGTTTGGTGATATCCTCGAAGTGGAGGCGCTTATACTGGTCTTGAGCCCAAGAGAGACTTTCTTTTGAGATTGCATAGAGTTCGAGGGTACCTTGTTTTGCGATAGAATCAATATAGGGTTTGCTCTGCTCCCAGAAAGCAAGGTCGATGCCGAGAGATACCGCAGTGGGGGACTTTTTGAAACATACGATATGGTTGATTCGAGACTCAGTCTCGGGGATATACGTAAGAGCATCAAACGGAATGGCAAGCTTTGTTAGGTTGATATACTTGTAGCCTTGCTTGCGAGCCTCCTCTAATACGTGAGCTTCGATAGCTGTCTGTTCGATCTCACTTACGCGTTTACTGAGTGTTTGTTTTTCGCTTGGATTCATAGGAAGTGTACAAGATCATTGTAGCAAACTTGCTGCGGTGTATGCCAATTTAGATCTATATTTACACAATATTCTAATATATGTGTAAATATGTAAT
>CAYGIM010000018.1:0-961 GCA_964349895.1 uncultured Candidatus Peribacteria bacterium
CTCATGGACGTACTGATTCGGCGCCGCACAGCACGAGCCTTGAAATGAGTTGTACTCACTATGGAAGTAGATCTTGGTCTCAGGCTCGAATGCCTTCTGGCAGTGCTCACAGTTGCGGTTGGGCGTGAAGTAGCCGAGGAGTCCCAGCAGGCGGAAGAAGCCAGCCTCGATCAAAGAGGGCTTCATTTCTTGGGAGAGTTCTTTGAGCCACCGCTTCAAAAACTCGTAGATCTTGGTGTCTTTTTTTTCGTGTGTCAGGAGCACATCAAGCTCTTTGAGTACATCAAAGAGGTGTGAGATCGTGTCATATGAGGCGAGGTGCTCAAAGTTGCTGATGAGGGTGATACCCGTCAGGAGTCTGTGACCGCTCGAGCTCTCATGTATCTTCCCACGAAAAAGAGAGCCGAGGTCGAGGGCCCAGGCCATTCTACTTTTGATCTTGTGTGTGCCCTTGGCCAGGAGCGTTACCTTGCCCCACTCACGCGTGTACGCAGTAATCAGGCTGTGATCGTCTTTGTACTGCGTGGACTTGAGTACGATACCTTCTGTGGGGATGATGTTTTGCATAGGAATATGTATGTCATCCAGCCTTCGCCAAGGCTACGGCGGACAGGTTGTGAGGAGAATACTTTCGACGTGGCAATCCAGGAGTTTGTGTCATCCTCGACTAGTCAACTATGTTAAAAAAGGAAGTTGATCGTGGATCCAGGATTTTTGAGACTTGGAATAGGTTATTCTGAACACCCAAGGAATTGGTCCCCCTCCTAGCCTCCCCCACGAACCTATGTGGGGGAGGGCTAACATACAAGACTTAAGGAGAAGGTTAAGGCAAAGACTCAATGGTGGATGTGCATTCGCACCTCTTAGTATCCACTATACACCGGAGCGCTGTAGTACGCACCGTCTGGCGTGAGTCTCCATGTGAGCCATGCTGCTTCAGCGCGAGTCAGGGCCTTTACAC
>CAYGIM010000018.1:971-10751 GCA_964349895.1 uncultured Candidatus Peribacteria bacterium
CATGCAGCTTCTCCAAGCGTGAGTGGCTTTCCGCTATCGAGCATATCTACAGGAAGGAGGTTGTACTCGATGGCTTTTTCCATCACAGGCAGTTGCCATGGGGTGACATTAAATGGATCTTTCCAGAGTGGGATGCCTCGTGTCTTAAACAAGATACTCAGACCTTCTGCCAGAGTGATCTGTTTGTTGGCCTCAAAGAGCAGTCTTCCTGACTTGTCTTTGTACCCGCCAATAATATTTTTCTGTGCTGCATACGAGACATACGGAGCATACCAGTCATCTGCTTTGATATCTGCGAATGACAGGTTCATCCCTTCTTTTGGCGTGTCTGCCATGTATGTATCGAGATCTTCTTTTATCTTTCCTTGCTTTAGGCTCTTGAGTGCGAGCACGAGGAACTCAGACCGAGAGATCATAGCATTTGGTCGGAAGGTTCCATCTTCGTAGCCTTTGAGTACCTTGAGCTCAAAGAGTCCGGTAATCGCTTTTTCAAAACGATGGTTCTCGATATCTTTCAAGCTATATGAGAGTGTTGGGAGGTTGGTAAGTCCTATAGAATTTGGTATCAGGTCAACGCCTTCACTGATAATACTCATGAGCTCACTTGAGAGTTTCTCAAACTTGTTGGAGCCTGAGTGTAGAGTGATCTGGTAGTAGTAGTCACCATCATCGACATAGATATACGAGTCGATGAGTGGATCGTTTTCACCACGTGAACCATAGTTTTGATTCTTGGTGGTAAAGAAGAATCCAGGCTTGCCATCGAGGCTTATCTCGTTGCCTTTGTTTGTAACACTTGAGTACTGGTAGTTGGATGAGTAGTACGCAAACTTTGTTGCGAGATCTTGTCCTTTGAGCTCTTCTGGATACTTGTAGTAGGTGATGTATGCGTAGCTGTCGAAGTCATCTTTTTTGGTGAATGAGAGACTCAGAGCCGGATCGCTCGTGTAGTATGGATCTTCTGATACATACCAATCCATGCTGTTTTTTGGCATCCTAAACTTGAAGTACGGGTCTGAGCCTACGATGTCTATCGTGTATCCTGTATCGATCTTTTTCTCGTCGAGCTTGAAGCTGCCAGTGATCATATCGATATCTTTGCCGAGGTCTTTGAACTGATCACTGAGTGTGTAGCGCACAAAGATCTCATACCGACCAAATGGTATGCGATACTCGACCGACTTGGTGAGCTCACCTCCACCTCCAAAGTTTTGCGTGATGCGCAGTGCCTTGTACTTGCCATTGAGCATCACATCTTCAGCTTTGTAGGTAGTATCGTTTGTATAAGGAGAAGGCGGATTGTTTCTTCTCTCCTCAGCCCATAGGTTATCGATCGTGATAGGATATGCCCACTTGGTGTGCTGGATGTTGATAAATACTGGCTGCTTCTTTGCCTTGATATTTACGCTGTCGTTTGAGATACCATAGTATGATCCATAGCTAGAAAATGCATCTTCTAGCGTGTTTTGGAACTCCCAGTTTTCAGGGATGCTGATCGCATAGGCAGGTGTCTCCTGGGTAAACGTATGTGTCGTGTTGGCTGTATTGTAGCGCTTCATGACTTTGAGCAGGGCTGCTCTTTTTTCCTCAGCAACCTGAGTCTTTTGTCCTTTTACTTTTTCTACCCAGTCAAAAGCCTCACCGATAGGGAGGATGTAGCCTAGGTTTTGAAAGGTCGATCCGATACGTACAAACGTCGGAATACCGATAAAGTTACCATTGTCATCGAGCGCTGTTCCTCCAGAGTTGCCTGAGGAGATAAGAGAGTCGGTCTTGTAGTATGTCGCTTGGCCTTCGTTTGATATACCACTGATCTGACCACTGGTTACGGTGATACTCTCACCGCCATTGTCTGGATATCCGATGACCGAGATCTTTTTGTTGATGCCCAGTGTTGGACGCTTTTCTAGAGGCAAGAAGTGACTGAAGTCTTCAGTATTGCCATCGATATTTGTCGGATCGATCTGAAGAAGAGCGATATCGAGATCGCGGTTTCGATCGATCAGGTGTGCAGACGTGGTACATGTGCTATTTACCACATCATCTCGAGACGTCTTGCATACCTGAAAGACATCATAGGTCTTGGTGATATCATAGCTATCTTCTACTACGTGGTTGTTGGTAAGAAGGAGGCCAGTGCTCGAGATCAATGTTGCAGATCCCAGGCTCATCGGCATTACCTGCTTATCCTTTGTATAGATATACGAGATAACCTTGTAGGTTGGAAAGGTCTTGGCTTCTTTGGAAAGCAAAAGAGCTGGATCTACCTTTTGCTGTTCGGTGACCTCAGGTGCGGTCGTCGCTTGAGGCGGCTGTTGCATCATGGAACCTTCTATAAACCCGGGAGACTTTGGAACCATAGGCTCCATTGCCAGAGATGTACCGAGGGTAGTCGATAAGAGAGTGATCGCGATCGCGACACTCATGGTGGTGCGTGATTTGTACATAATATATAGCTACAACAAATAGTTCAGAGTCATTGTATAGATGAATTTCCACCGGTCTAGTAATGTGCCTTGTTTATGTCATTGCGAGGTGCTCCATGGCAATCCAGGTATTTGTGTCATCCTCGACTAGTCAGCTATGTCAAAAAGGAAGTTGATCGAGGATCCAGGATTCTTGAGACTTGGAATAGATTATCCTGAACAGCTAAGGACCTGGATCCCCGACGAGTACTCGGGGATGACAGATAATGCGGATATTTGCTATGTATCAGCCAATTGCGATACAATACTACGATACCCAAACACACATGACCAACGGCCTCAAACAACATCTTGATGGTGATAGAGATCTCAATCGCGAGGTCACACATCCCCAGACACCCGACGATCAATCGATCGAGTCTTTTCGTAGTCAGCTCGAAGAGCAGTTTCGTGTCGGGCCCTCCCAGTTTGAGCGAAAGAAGACTCAAGATAGGGTAAGCGGTGCGCTTACCGGAGTGCTGCAGCATACGATGCTGGTCAATCGACTCATGTTTGATAGGAATGATGTTTGGCAAGAACTGCTGACGATTCTCCCTACGATTGCCATCAAGATCAAGGAGATGGGCGAGGGATCTGCTCTGATCTTTCACCGCTTCCCAGAGGTTCGCAACGTCTTGGGTGCAACTGACCACAAGACGCTACGCCATGCATTGAATGCAATTACTGTGTATGAGAGAAGTAGGCTTCTTCATTACTTACATGAGCTGTTTCGTACCGATGCAAAAAAAGAAGACACGGTGTCCCATCTTCTACCTATTCTTCAGATCTTGAGTAGTGCCCTGATCAGTCTCAAAGAATCTGGTGATGCGAAGTCGTCGCGCTCCATAGCAGACATGATAGGGGATCCGACCAAGTCACATACGTCACTAGCGATTGCGCTACCTGATTCGGAGAGTTACATCATCTACGAGCGGTTACCTCATGCAGGATTTCGATCGATCTTGGTGCAGGCGGGTAATGTCGTAGAGGTGAGAGAAAATAGTGCTATCTCTCCGGAGGTGACGGGACCGCAGGTCAAGAGTGCTGAGCGCTACAGACACTTCATAGCAGATCAAGAGTTGTTGCTGCGTGTCCAGTATCGTGGAGCCATCAACAAGCATCCTCGTCTCGAGTACCTGCTTCATGACCAAAAGTCCTTTGACCGTAGAACGCCGAAGATTACGGAGGTGGAAGGTCTACCGGTGGAAGAGTATTACGAGGGAAAGTTGCGCGAGCTCGACGAGCCGCTCAAAAAGTCTACACAGTCTCTCTGCAAGAAGCTGATCGTAGAGCCAGAGGCCGCGAGCTATCTGGGGATGCCTGAGTTTAGCGAAGCGTATATAGATCCACTCACAGGGGTCATGAACCGTGAGGGCTTTAAGCTCGTGGCAGAAAAGGCAAAGCTTGGCGCTGCGCCACTCCTATGTGCGGCCTTTGATGGTGACAACTTTAAGGGGTTAAACTTTTTGAAAGGTGAAAAGTATGGTGACTACATCGTCCGTCTGATCGGCCTCGAGCTCAATACGCTTGCAGCGCGGTTGATGGATCAAGGCGCAAGTTTCTGTGTACCTATGCGTATGGGTGGTGAGGAGTTTTGCGTATTTGCCCAAGGGGTATCTCCTGAGGTGTTTCGCACGGAGATGGAACAGTTTTCCAAGCGTGTGAAGCTCCATATACAAGGATCCATGAACGAGTCGGAGCAGCAGTTGTATCGTGATCTCGTCTTGTTTACAAAAGACGAGGCTGTCTCTCCCAATGCTATCGGCGGTTCGACTGTGAGTCTCGGTATGCTCAACCCGGTCGATGATATCGGTACCCCTCTTACAATCGGTAAGCATTTCGTAGAGAAGACCTACCAGATCGTGGATGCAGATGTGACAAAGGCCAAGGCTAGCAAGAGCAAAAAGAGCGGAAAGGACAAGGTCGGTGAGTTTCGATCGATTGATTATGATGAGGTGATCAACTACTTCCCCAACTTTCCTACGGGGCAGGTACATAAGCGCAACTTAAAACAAGCGCATGAGCAAAAGGGACAAGATCTCAAGCATAGCCATAGGGAGTATCTGGACAATCTCATCGATACTCTGCGTATCGGTATGATGTCTGCAGGAAGCGACATCGAGACATGGACACCTCGTGAACACGAGGAGATACAGTACGCTCTCACGAGTATGGCATATGCACATACCCCAGAGTGTATGAGTCAGTATCCAGAGCTATTTGCAGAGGCACGGAAACACTACTTGTGCTACTTGGCTTCGAACTCTGTGCATATGGGCAGTCTGACCGAGGCGGGGGTAGAGCGAGAGGAGCGACTGCTCCAAGCACAAAGCGCTCCGTACGTAAAACTCCAGGTCAATGCCAAGCTCTTTAAGGCATACAACGAGATCCTAGGTCATGTAGGAGGGGATCATGTGATTCGCTTGGTGGTGGATGCGCTTCGGGCGAGTCACTTTCCCCAAGCTACACGTGTACACATCGCCAACAAAGCCGATGTATTCACGGTACTGTTTGAAGGAACCAATGATGAGCGAGTATTTAGCGGTCTCGCCGACTACCTCGAGGGCTATATCTCGACGCATCTCTTTGACACGATTAATGCTCGCGCAGGGCGTACCCATGACATCCGTCATGCGTTTGAAGCATACCTCGATGAGCACGGACAGTCGGATATGAAGAACGAATTAGGCACATTTCGGGTAATTCCGCTCGAAAAGTTGAAAAAGGATGCCAAGATCTGAGATAATAGATCGATGTAATTAAAACAAAATCTATATGGCTGGAGAAGTATCATCATCTTTGGAGTTTAATCGACAGCAAGGCAATGAAACCAAGAAAATGAAGCTGACTGCTGAGGTGAGCAAGCAGTTAATTGCGGAACAGGAAAAAGTGACAACCAACTTGGTTTCTGCTGTGGAGGCAGGTACTAAGATTGAGGGTAAAGTAAATGCTAATACAGCAGACAAAGCGAAAACAGAAGCTGAGAAGTCTAAACTTACTGACGAAGAAAAGAAGGTTAAGCAAGCTATAGATGTTGCGGATCATCAGATCAAAGCTGTTGAAGCTCAGACTGCAAAGCTCACAGCTGAGCAGAAAAGAGTTACAGATAGAAAGACTGTACTTGTAGGATCATTGAAGTCATGTGATGACATTCTGGCCAAGTCAGATCCAGCACCAGAGAAGGGGACAGATAGTAGCGTTGCACCCAGCAAAGGTCCTGGTACTACCTATGAAAAGCAATCAGTATATGTAGAGAAGTTGAAGATATCTGAGGAGCTCAGAGAGCTTGCTATGCAAGAGAATACTTTTAATAGCGCTCTTGAGGATCTAAAAAAGCAGCGTATAGACTTAAGCACGCGGCTTAAGGGTTTTCGAGAAAACTCAGCGCTCAACCAGGCAGAGATGACTAAGCTCATAGTCGAGCTCAAGCGTGCACAGGTTGCATTGGAAAACTCGAAGCGTGCTCTCGTAATTGCCCAGAAGTCTCAAGAGCGTATTACCAAGCGAGTCGAGACGATCAAACATGCAACTAGCAAGCTTCCGAACTACAATGACGTGGTGGCCGGTAAGTATGAAAACACTCAGGTCGATCCCGACCAAGATGTGAGGACGGTATTGGTAGGACTCCATAATGATATGGTAAAGATAGATAATGAGTACAAGACAGATAAGACAAATAGCTTGATGTACGATGCTAGAAACAAACCGTCGGATGTCGATCTTGACGCTGCTGATACTACTACAGAAAATATAGCTCTGAACAATTATGAACTGACGAGAGCTCTTAACTCTGCGGGTGGCCTGCAAGATATAGATCCGAATACTGTGTTCGGCAAGGGAGTGAGAAGTGTATTTGGCCCGACCGGAAACGGTGACTTCTTTCAGAATGGACTGGGAATGGATTATAATACTACTGTGGATTCGAGCAATAGAACCGCGATTGACGCGAAAGATACTGATGCGATTACCAAGGTGATTGAATCGTATGAAACTGCACCTGCCGCACCGGTGCCACCCGAACAGAAGTCATCAGGTGCAGGCGGTAAGGGACTCCCAGATGCTCCTAAAGCAAGCAATATTGACTATAATGTTAGTCATTCTTCAATGACGAGCGATGAGGTTAACGATGCTCTTAAGGATACAAAGAATGTTGCATATGTTCGAGTGCGAGATAAGTGGATGACGCTTAGACAGACTTCTGCAGGATCGTTTGATCTATACGATGGAGCTAGGCTTAGGCAAACAAATGTAGATGTCGCACGAGTTGATGAGGTCTATATCCATGATGCTTCTAAAGATATTCCGTTTGATCCTGATGTTCGTAACTCTCTACCGGAGAGGACAAAGATCACTACGGATCAGATGGAACAATCTGGTTGGAACTTCGGAGGAACAAGCACTCCAGAAAATATCTGGAAGAAGTTTGAACAGAGAGCTATTCTTAACGGGGAGTATGATAAACTAAAAGAACTGTTTCCAAGCGGTGAAGCTAACTATGCTCCTAAAGACCTGAAAGAGAATCTACCTTTGACATTTGCTGCTTTCTTTGATGTACAACCTAAACAGCAACGTCAGGCTCAAGATCAAAGCGGAACAGTGACAGCGGGGGTAGAAGGGTAGTACGTTCATAATATATGCCTTCAATCTAGCTGAAGTTTTCCAATTTGTACGCCTATGCTATGACCAATCAGTTTGAGCAAGGAAAGGCTGCTCCCCATAACAATAGTGATCTGAAGAGTGAGACTCAGCGCAAGCTCGAGTCTCTTAAGTCTTCTGCAAACTTTGATCTAATGCCAGACGAGATGGTGATGCGGGTGGATACAGGGTATCAGTTCTTGCTCAAGGAGGAGAAAGACAAACGAAGACAGTTACGAGGGCAACTGGAGTTTTTGCTGCCATATACTAAGGCGTTTCCACGGCTTTTGGGTGAGGTTCAAAGAGAATATATGAATCTGTATAGCTCAAAGGTGCCTGCTCAAAGTACCGAAGCATTTTTAAAACAAAACTTCAAAGTGATCAATGCAGCTCTTCTCTCCAAGGTCAGCGCAGATGATGCTGAGATGTATGAAGCACAGGCAAAGCAAGTCTTGATAGACTTTGCCCTAGATGTTGGCGGTACACTTCTGACTGCGGGGGTTGGGACTGTAGCTATACGTGCTGGTCTCGGGATGATCAAATACAATGCCGTCTTGTCCAAGATGAGCGTAGCGACCCTGGTAGGGCTTCGCTCCGTGCCTGGTATCGCGAGCAAGCTTGATGTGGCGCTACGAGCTTACCCCAAGCTCACTATGTTTCTTGGTGGTGGTATCATCGCAGGCGCTGTTATCCAAGATCCTATCCAGATAGCACAGCTTGCCAATCAACTCCACAGCCAGAACCAAGTCGTCGACTAGGCAGGAGCATGAATGTAATATGGGCATGTAACCAGTCGAGACTTAGTCTCGACTTTTATCAATGGCTTACCCATTCGGCTAATTCACCAAATCGTTCGAGCATTCTTTGGCGGAGAAAGCTGTCATAGTCATCTGTACTTAAAAAGTAAGATCTCAGGAGTCCTAGGTCTACGATAGAGTTTTCTGTTTCTTTTGTAGCTTGTTTGTTATAGCTACTTTGCATCATGTAGTATTTGTAGCTCGTATCATTGTTTTCAGTTAAGAGCTTTTTAACTTTGGGCCAACTTAATCCATTCTGTAGATTATGAACAATAGGGTTCAGGTGGATGTATCGTGTGAGATCCATCAGATAACCATCGGAACCTATGCCTTTTGCCTTGAATGTTCCTTGAAACAAAGATCCAACACGTTCATACTTTATGTTGAAGAACATGGAGTAACTTACAGAGAGCTTGTGCATGAATTCACTAATACCATTATCAACTAACTGCTCCAGTATGAGATGGTAATGATTTGGCATGAGCGCAAAGCACATAACTCTCACGTAGGGTTCTCGTTCTGAACCAATCGAGACTAAGTCTCGATTATAAGCAGGAAATAGGTACTTGCGGACATTGAGATATGAAGAGTTTCTGTCGTTCAGGATGTAAAGGGACGTTAAGAACTTATGTTTATCTTGCTCGGTCATAAAGATATCGCGCTTTTCTATACCGCGATTATAGACATGATAGCAAAACCCTGTTTCGAGTGGTTCTTTTCTCATATCTTGAATTGTATCCTAGCAGGCTACTACGTCCAGTTTCTACAATCGAGACTAAGTCTCGACTCGTTATGATGTATATTTTAACTTTGATGTTAGTTATCATTTGTTATGATCATTTCAGTTACGTTTCTAACTTACAATACATATGGGAGCAGAAGGATTTGAAGCACCAAAGATACAAGAAGGGGAACAGCCTCAACAAGAGAATAAGGACGATGGTAAACAGCATGAGTACAAACGAAATGATCAGGCAATGAATGAGGTTCACAAAGCAGAAGCAGAGAGTGCTCAAGACGATGGAAGTGATGCAGCTTTAAAAGAACTACAGAAAGAGTTTGGTGACACTCCTACTATCACAGCACCACCTCAGGGGGAAGTACCAGACGATAAAGATAAGCTAACAGCTCCGCCTGTAGGATAGGCAATTGTCGCTAGACCGTGCGACAAATGGTATTTTATCAATTCTGGGGTTCTTTTTTTAGAAATGTGTTATATAGTGTCAGCCTAAGCTACCTCGTGGTTGCACGCCTTTTATGTGCTGTGCAGTCCGACAGTTTATCTTTATACATCTAGTAACAACACTTACTATGACAATTTTCACAGAGGGAGAAGGAACTGAGGAGGAGATGAAGAAGCCTATGGAGGGAACTGAGACTGACGCAGATACTTCTACAGATGTTGATGCTGAGGAGGGAGAGGATACTGAGGCTGACGAAGGAACTGACGCTGAGGAGGGAACAGACGAGCTTACAAAGAAGGCGACAGAGGGTAGCGAGGACATGGCTGCCTAATCCCAGATTGAGTATAGAAGACAGTTCGGTCAGATCGTATTGTGTAAAGAATTGACGATTATCAACTGTCTTTTATAATCAGCTAAGATAAAAAGAGCGTTATGCTCTTTTTTCTTTTGTAAGTGAAAGATTATCAGGAGAATGCATATTTCGTTGTTGGCTGCGTCATTCGCTCCTCAACGTATTCGTTCATACGCCTTGTTGCTCACTCCTGTCCGCCTAGAACTATGCGATTTCCTGATAATCTTTGCTGAGATTAACCATATAACTAACTCACAGAACCATGGCCTCCGAAGTAAAGCCCTTAGACAAAGTACGAAACATAGGAATTATCGCGCATATCGATGCCGGTAAGACTACTACTACTG
>CAYGIM010000019.1:0-10367 GCA_964349895.1 uncultured Candidatus Peribacteria bacterium
ATCCAGATACGGTCTTGATCTGCAAGGTGAAGAGTGGTGCATGAATACAAAAGAGACCTGATAATAGGTCTCTTTTGTATATATTCTAATGTCTGTCATCCCCGAGTACTCGTCGGGGATCCATTAATTTAGTGTTGCTGCTGAGTCCTAGATTGCTTCGAGTACTCGCAATGACAGTCCTTTTTACTCGATCTTCGCAAAGATCACTGCGATGAGGACGCCTATGAAGAGGAAGAAGCCGATTACGAAGAGTGGGAAGAGGTTAAACGATGTTTTCTCTTCTGAGAGGGTAATGCTTACGCTATTTTGATTGTCATTGTTGTTGAGCGAGTTTTGATTGCTGTTGAGCCAGTCGAGGGTGCTCGATGTGCTGCTGAGTGCTGATGATGTTCCGCTGGTTGCACTGTTTGTATTTTGATTACTAAAATCTCGGGGGAAAAGCACCTGTGGGTTCTTGGTCGGAATTGCTGAGTTGATGTTTGCTCTCAGCGAGCTCGCGTTTGTATTGAGATTTGGCGTCAGTGACGGAGGGATGATCTGGCTAATACGGCTTGGAATGATCTGTCGTGTTGGCGTCGTCGTCTTTGGTGGGATAACCACAGGCTTAGGAGTTACTGGCGGTGTGATAACTACCGGTTTTGGTTGAGGAAATACATTGTCTTTTCCTTTGGTTGGCTCGGCCGTGGTACCATAACTAAAGTCACTCTTCTTGGCATAACTTTCAGCTGTCTTGATCGTAGGATAGGTAACGCTCTGATAGAGCGTCGCAAATGGTGTGACGAGAGAGATCGTATCGCCAGCGTTGTTGAAGTCGAGCTTGGTCGTATTCTTACTGAGTACCAGAAACTCTTTTGCTCGGATAAATGTGTTCTCAGTAATCGTAAACTCTTTACCACTATTGTCGGTCAGCTTGAAGCGAGAAATATCGATAGATTTTTGTGTCGTGTTCTTGAGCTCTATCCACTCTTCGTCGTTTTGTGTATTGGGAGAGGGATAGATCTCGTTGATCACCAGAGACTTGGCGGCCAGGCTGCTACCTGAACTTGTCTGGTCTGCAGATGTTATAGCACCTCCGTCAACCGTCTCAGGTACTATGAGTGAGATAGGCTTCTGACTGTAGGTGATGACACCACTCTGATCTTCTACTGCGATATTGATATCGAGATTTCCTTTGAGGTAGATGCCGGGAAGTTTCTTTGCTATCACGCCATCAGCATCAGCGGTGAGCATTGTTTTGATTCCTTTTGACGGGATCTCTATATGAAGTTTGGACTTTGGCATCATCTTACCACTGAGTAGTGGTGCTTGATTCACGATATCGATATTCATCATGACTGATCTCATGAGTATTTCTTTGTAGCGAGGAAGATGCAGCTCGAGCATCTCTTTTGTCTCGGGAATTGTAGGACTCAAACCATTTTGTAGCTCGTACATATCGGGGAGGAGGTCTCCGTCGGTATCAAAGAGATCCTTCTTGGTCTTATAAACACTATCTTCCTTCACATTGTGCAAGAAGTCTCGGTCAGTATCGTCTGCGAGTCTTTGGATCTGCATAAGCATATTGTTCGCACCTGGTGTGCGCAGATCAGAGCTTACCCAAGGAGTGTTTGCTGCAAACTGCAGTGAGTCATTCTTAATATAGTCTTGAGTTGTAAACGTGAACTGTGAGCCGTCAAATACTCGAACCAAGCTTCGCTCAGCTGCTGCGTCTCGGGTTACTTGTGCGGTGTCGCTGGTTTCTTTTTTCTTGTTGTGAAGCGTGATCGTGTATGTAGGATTAAGAGACAGATCAATCGTACTCATGAGGTAGAGCTGATCAGGAAGGAGTACTGCACCATTTGGTACTGGTGCTAGGTTTGTAGGTGTCAGTGTTGAGCCTGTCTGGGTAGATACATACCAGCCACTGATATCGACTGGCTCAGTATCTTTGTTCTTGATCTCCACAAAGCCTTTCTGGTTGAGATAGATCTCGTTTAAGATCACGTGCCCACTGGTCTTCGCGCTTGTCTGAGACGATGAGCTATCTTGAGCCAATACACTACCGCTGCTTGGTGTACCCCATTCCCATCCGGTGCTCTGTGAAAAAGCATGTGGCAGGTACATGCTTGCTGTTGTTACCAACATAGTGAAGAGTGCAATCGGCCGTATGAGATTTGTGTATTTGCCTTGCATATACCAAGCGCGTAGGTAATAAAGATACTTCGTAGTACTTTATCACATATGAGACGGGAAAAAAAAGAGAAACTACTCACTTTCTTCGGGGTCGGAGAGTGGGGAGAATATCCTTCTTTGCAGGCTTTTGCCTTCGGGGGCCTTTTCGTAGGTGACTTGGTCTATAAGCTCCTGATTGCTGCCAAACAAGGATATCGTATCCAGGGCGTTGTGAAGCGTCAGATGGGTCAGGGAGTAGGGGAGCACGAGCGCGCTCAGAGGTGGGATGTGATCGGTTGCATGAAATACATACTGGCTCTTAGCTCCGTCTTTATTGGTTATTCGTACACCACACAGCGAGATATCTTGCTCTGACGTGTTGTATAGCTCGATAAACTCCTGCTCTTCGTCTTTACCTTTGGGGTTGGGGAAGATCTCACTGATATAAAGAGCGGATGGCGTGGGTGAGCAGGTGGTGCTGGCTTGTATAGTGGTCTGACCGGCAGGTGTAGGAGAGCTCTTTGTCGAGCTTGATGACTTGGTCGTGGTGGTAGAGGTCTTGGCTTGTTCTTTTTCCTGAGTCAGAAGGAGACTGAGTGCACTGCTATTGCCCGATAGGCCTTGGGGAAGTACGGTCACCTCGAGAGTGCGCTTTGTAGAGAGGCCAAGTGCATCAGTTACGGTCAGGGTGATAGGATAGGTACCCGGAGTGCTAAATGTCTGACTTGCTGGGTTTTTGGATGTCGATGTCACTCCGTTGCCAAATACCCAAGCAAAGCTAAGTGAGTCACCCTCGGGATCAGACGAGAATTCGCCCGTTACATTGATCGAGAGCGGCGCACTACTCCTGGTGCCACCTGATTGGATGCTGATAATAGCATCGGGTGGGGTGTTTTTGGAAATATTGAAGTTACCTATGGTCGTCCTGGTAAAGTACGCCCACTCGGTCGCACTATTGGTGTCTGTTGAATCTGGCTTTCTCCCTATTGACCCTCGTGTCATGACTTTTGAGCTATCGGTACAGCTGGTCGGATCAGGGTTGTTCCATGCAGCCTTTGCAAATAAGTATGCGTGATCTGTTTTCTCGCTATCGCTGATGTCACCACTTACCCAACATATGGCATCATGGACAGCGTCGCTCGGTGGATGGTAGAGATAGACCTGCTCTACAGTACCTGTGAGATTTGATGCAGTGCTGTGTACATGTATGATGTTGTTTTCTTTGATGATAGATGGTGCGTCTTCAGCCAGTGTGATGGCGATATAGTCACCGGTTTGTACGCTGATACCGGTGAGATCTGCGAGAAGTGTATCGGATCTTAGCTCGAGTCTTAGCTCGAGCTGTTTCAGCATACTACCAGAGCCGTGATTGAGATCGTCCGAAACATAAAGCTCCACCCAATCATGTGCATCTTCTTTCATAGCCACCTCGGTTATCTGGAGCTCTTGGTGGGTAAGATCGACGCTCGGATTTGCGGAGTTTTGTGTAGGCTCAAGCGTTGTGACTGTCGAGAGAAGATTGCTGGGGCGGCCGATGCTTTTTCCTAGCGTACTGGTGCTATAGCTTATCGTGTCCAAAGTACTTCCCGTGCTACTCTTAAGTGTAACCGTCTCATCGACATTGTTGAGCGCAAAAGAAAAGTCCGTACCTTTGAATAGTGTCAGGAATCCGTGCGGCAAGATCGTGAATCCATCTAAGTGAAATACGCTTGAGGTCAGATCAGTAAGTGTCATGCCAGTAAGGATGGCCTCCGTATCGCTTAAGTTAAAAAGCTCTATCCATTCTGATTCACCACTTTGGGGATTTGGATAGAGCTCATTTATGAACACAGATGCGGAGGTGATTGAGGCCGAAAGAAGGGAGAATATACTTGATAGGGTCATCAATATTGCGTGATGATTGAGGCCCCAAGGATGGTCGGTCTTTCTTGACTTACTCATACTCCTTGATAGTATTAGCACTGTACTGATGAAAGTGCTAAACACACTTTTATCAACAAACATAAGTATTGTATTTTATAAAGATATTTTGTCTATGGTTACTCTCGTACCACTCGAAGACAAGGTTGTTGTTGAGACTCTCAGCGAGCAAACCACTACCGAGTCTGGCATCTTTATTCCCGACACTGCGACCAAAGAGCGCCCTCAAAAAGGTGTTGTTGTGGCTGTAGGACCAGGAAAGAGCACGCCAAGCGGAGAGCGCATCGCTATGAATGTAGCAGTAGGTGATATCGTGTACTTCAAGAAGTACTCACCGGATGAGTTTGAGATTGATGGGAAGAAGGTTCTCGTTATGCACGAAGACTCCATCATCGCTAAAGAGGGCAAATAACGTGCATTGAAAATGGATCATCTTGTTGTCAGCTGCGTCACTCGTTCCTCGACGTAGGACACACTACGCCTCCTTCACTCGCTCCTGGCTTCCTAAAGCTGATCTCATTTTCAACACACTTAGTTTCTATCTGTCATCTCTGATAAGAAGATTTAATCTTCGTTCCGTCATCCCGGCGTACTCAGCCGGGATCCAGAAAGAAAAAAGAAAAGAATAGAGGGTGCTTCAAATAATTACTAACATAATTTCATATGGCAAAGCAGGTACATTTCGGTGACGAATCTCGCAGCGGTATGCTGAGAGGTGTACGAAAACTCTACGACGCGGTACGCGTGACAATGGGACCAAAAGGTCGCAATGTGATTCTCAACAAAAGCTTTGGAGGACCAGTCATCACCAATGATGGTGTGACGATCGCCAAAGAGATCGAGCTTGAAGACGTGTTGGAAAACATGGGAGCACAGCTGGTAAAAGAGGCGGCAACCAAGACAAACGACGTCGCAGGTGATGGTACCACCACAGCAACTGTTCTCGCCTTTGCTATCATCACGGAGGGTCTTCGCAACGTGATCGCTGGAGCAAATCCTATGGTGATCAAGCTAGGTATTATGAAAGCGGTGAGTGCAGCATCAGATGAGCTGAGCAAGATTGCCAAGAAGATATCCGGCAAAGACGAGATTGCCCAGGTCGCTACGATCTCAGCACAAGACCCTGTCGTGGGGGACACGATTGCTGAGGTTATGGAGAGGATTGGCAATGACGGTGTCGTTTCGGTCGAGGAGGGACAGCGAGCAGGTATTGAGGTCGAGTATGTGGAAGGTATGCAGTTTGATAATGGCTTTATCTCGCCTTACATGATGACCGATCCTTCTCGTATGGAAGCGGCTCTTGCAGGTGTACCTATTTTGATCACGGATAAAAAGATCTCTGCAATTTCTGATATCGTACCGATCTTGGAGAAAGTTGCCCAGAAGGGATCAAAGATGCTGCTTATCATCGCAGATGATGTCGATGGTGAGGCACTTGCTACGTTGGTACTCAACAAGCTGCGCGGTGCATTTACGACTGTTGCGGTCAAAGCTCCTGGCTTTGGTGATCGCAAGAAAGAGATGCTCAAAGATATAGCTGCACTTACTGGTGCGACGATTATTACAGAAGAGCTAGGTAGAAAGCTCGACTCTGTAGATCTGCCAGATCTTGGATCGGCCAAGCGTGTGATTGTGACAAAAGACTCGACGACGATTATCGAAGGCAAAGGCGATGAGGCTCTGATCGAGTCACGAAAAGAGACGATCAAGGCAGAGTATGAGCATACAACATCTGACTACGATAAGGAGAAGCTTGCTGAGCGTCTTGCCAAGTTGTCTTCTGGCGTTGCTGTCATCAAGGTGGGAGCTACGACCGAGGTCGAGCTCAAAGAGCGCAAGCACAGGACAGAAGATGCGCTTAGTGCAACCCGCGCAGCGGTAGAAGAGGGAGTTGTGCCAGGAGGTGGTACGGCTTTGGTTCGCGCAGCTATAGCACTTGAGTCATTCAAAGATAGCGACCCAGATATCCAGATTGGTATTGATATCGTGAAGCGCGCACTCTTGTATCCTATCAAGCAGATTGCTCACAACAGTGGATTTGAGGGTAGTGTGATTGCCGATCATATCCGCAATGAACAAGATCAGTATATCGGATTTGATGCGTCAAAAGGTGTCTATGGAAATATGATGGAGTTGGGGATTATTGATCCAAAGAAAGTGACACGTAGTGCGCTAGAAAATGCCGCTTCGGTTGCAGCTATGTTTTTGACCACTGAGGCCTCGGTCTCAGACCTCCCTAAGAAAGATGAGGCTATGCCTGCTATGGATCACATGCATGGCGGTGGCATGTATTAATCAATTACCAGTTGATTAATACCTAGTTACTAGTGTCTAGAATCTAGGTTCTAGTAACTAGATTCTAACTATAAAAAGCGTGAGCACTGCCTCACGCTTTTTATGATTTATACAGAGTACTAATTGTGCTCATTGCTCGAGCTAAGACTACGCTAAATTATCGAAAAGTAACATACTTGTGTGCGTCAAGCATCCTCATATTCTCCTTAATTCAAGCTTCATACGCATCATTGATTGTAAAGAGAGAATGATTATGTACTTTTCAATGCCCACTCTCTTTTTTTTTCATGCAGTTGTGATAAGTTCTCCTATGTGACTTGTCCCGAGCACCTCGTTTTTTTATCATCATTGATGACAGTACTCAAGACAGATATTGTAGGCGAGTGGTCCCAAGTACTGCGTGAGCTCATGGTAGAGATACCAAAAAGTAGTGTACTGACCTACTTCAAAGACTCATCGCTTACTGAGCTGAGCGAGACGACCTGTACGATAAGTGTGTTTTCTGTCTTTGCCAAGCACACGATTGAGGACAAGTTTTATGATCAGCTTCTTGTTGCTGTGCAGAAGATCATGCCTACTGTACAGTCGATCAATTTGGTGATACGTGAGAAAGAAGGCGTACCCAAGATCTCTATCCAAGAGATCAATCGGATACCTGGTCTCGATGTAGCAGACCCCTCTGACTTTGCACTGTCGCTACCAAAGTCTGCGCAGATGCTTACGCTTTCCTTGAACCAGCACTATTCGTTTGAGAACTGCGTAGTCGGATCTCACAATCAGCTGGCATATAGTGCTAGTCTTGCTATCTCAAAAAAACCTGGAATGCATTACAATCCACTCTTTATTTATGGTGGGGTTGGTTTAGGTAAGACGCACCTATTGCATGCGATCGGAAACGAGATCAAAAAGTCACGGAGTGGTGTTCGTATCTTGTATGCAACGAGCGAGTTTTTTGTAAATGAAGTGATAGAGGCGATTCGCAAGCGAAAGACCGATCAGCTCAGATCGAAGTATCGCAATGTTGATGTATTGATTGTAGATGATATTCAGTTCTTAGCGGGCAAGGACTCTACACAGACCGAGTTTTTTCACACGTTTAATACACTCTATGAGGCAAAGAAACAGATCGTGCTTACGTCTGACCGACCGCCTTCTGAGCTGACACTTTTGGAGCCACGTCTCAAGAGTCGTTTTGAGATGGGCATGATTGTCGATATCGATGAGCCAGATTATGAGACACGTTTTGCGATCTTGCGTACGAAGTGCCAAGAAAAAGGTGTCTGTATATCTGATGATGTTCTGCAGTTTATCGCGACCAATGTACAAGGAAACGTACGAGAGCTCGAGGGCATCCTTACCAAGGCTATTGCACAGTACGAGATTGCTGGGATCGTTCCGACGCTTGACATCGTTACTGCGATGATGCGTAAGCTGAGGCCAAATCATGCGATATCAAAGGCAGAAGCTGCTCATGATCGTGGGCCAAGTAGCTCAGGAGCCCAAGGGTTTCGTGGTGCCAAGAGTATGGACGAGATCGCCTCCGAGGTGTCTCGCTATTATCAGGTAGGGAAAGACGCGATTATAGGCGAAAGTCGAAGAAAAGACGTTCAGGGGCCTCGCCAGATCGCTATGTATATTGCCAAGCATGACATGCGCTCAACGCTAGAATCAATCGGGGCGTATTTTGGTGGCCGGTTGCACTCGACAGTTCTACATGCTATCCGTAAAATAGAAGAACAACTTAGCCGCGATGATATCTTACGCGATGATCTGAATCATCTACGAGATGTGCTTGGGTTTCATACCTAGTAGTAGCACTCGCAAACTTCCTGAACCACTTACTATCCGTTTTATCTCAACCTATGATAACGAGGAGAAGAAAGCGCCCAAACATGTTTGTTCCTTTATTGATTGTTGTATTGATTATCATCGGTATTCTTTTTCTTTCGGAAAAGATTATTGGTTGGTACGGGAGCCGGACGGTATTACATGGACCACAGGCTTTGGCGACATTCTCTCTCGATGATCAGACCAACATGGCACAGGTAATCGTGGATGGTAAGCCATTTGATGTCGTGTATGGCGAGCGCAAAGAGGTCTTTAAAAAAGAAGGCATTGAGACCGGTGTAGACTCTCGCGTTGCGGCAACTCTAGAATCAAATGATATTGCTCGTATAGATGGAAATAGCCGTGTGCTTTTTGATCAAAAGGGTAGCTCACTGCTGTTGTCTCTGGAGAAGGGCAATGTGTGGATCAAGGGAAATGGCATGAAGTCAGATATCTCAGAAACTCATGTCACGACGCCACACATCAATGTTACCTCGAGTGATATCGTATCGTTTGGTCTGTTTAAAACCGATATTACAGAGAAGGTCGTTGTGTTCAAGGGCTCAGTCACAGTCGAAGTGACATCCGATGATGGTAAGACGCAACGTCTCCCGCTGACGCTTGGACAAGAGTTATCACTCGTGCTTGGTAAAGATACGCTGGATAGCAGTATCACTATGGCAGACAAGGTAGCTGTGATATCGAGTGAAAGTAAGTCGCATCCATTTACGATATGGAACTTGAAGCTCGATGGTGACATAGCAGGAAAAGAAGGAGAGGATCTGCTCTTAAACTCCAATACGAATCAAAATATCGATACGGCAAATGCAGATCTCGTTACGGTAAACTCTTCGTATATCAACATGGTTACCAACAAAGACACGGTTGATATCAAAGGAACATATGACAAATCAGTCAAAGCTATCCGCAGTGGTGGTGTAGAGGCGAGCCTCAAAAATGGCACCTTTATCTTGCGGGTAAAGCTTGCGGATGATGGTATCAACAACATCACGATCACAGCAGATACAGATACGACGAGTGATACCACTGTCGAGCGACTTCAGATCGTAAAGAAAGTAGGGGATGCCTCAGCTCCCGTAGTTACCTATCCCAGAGAGGGTTCGACCGTAAGTGAAGAGACACTGAAGATCACAGGTTCAGTAGCAGATGATATTGATAAGGTCTATGTAGATGGCTATGCACTCCAAAAGTATGTACCAGGGAGCAAGCAGTGGACGTACTATGCTTCGATTGCCAACGGCAACCTCGTATCAGGTAAAAACATCTTTACTGTCTATACTGTCGATAAGGCAGGTAATAAAAGTCCTGAAACTTCTCTTACCTTTACCTACACGCCATCGGCGACGTCATCATCTTCTTCAACTAACACCAATTCTGCGAAGCCCAAAACAGGGACGGGAAGTTCTAATACGAGGTAGTGTGTGAATATAACAGGCGAATGGGACTTGATGCTGGTGTCATCCTCGACTATTCCATTATGCCAAAAAGGAAGTTGATCGAGGATCCAGTATTTATCGTCATTCCGGACAAGGTTGTATTCAGCCGCGATCCGGAATCCAGAAAGAAAAAGAAACCTTACCAAAGCATAGATGGAACTGGATTCCCAATGGGTACTCGGGAATGACAGAGCATTATGTTATATCTAAATAGGACAGAAAGAACGTACTACTCTTTGGTATACAGCAGTACTCTCTCGAGCTTTTTCTCTGGTTCTGGTCGAGGTGTGTTTGAGACTATGTGCTGTCCTGTCTGCGTCTGGAGGTTGACGAGATACGTGATGAGAGAGTCAACCGTGTAGCGCTTGAGCAGCGAGAACCATTGATCGGGATCGGTCTGTAGGAGGAGCTCTTTGAACTCTTTGTTATCTATAGTCTCGGGTTTTACGCGGAATCCAGATGCAAGCACGTGTCCTCCTCCATGAAACGACTCAGCAAAGTTGGCCACATTGATATCTGCTACCTTGGAGCGAATACTTGCCGATATCGTATGTTCAGGCGTTTCTCGCATGAAGAGCACCACGTCAGAGTCTGCAATCGTTACCAGAATCTCATCCATAACCCCCTCGGCAGAGTTGGCATCTTGGCTATGTCTTTTGAGATCCTCTTGTAGGACTGATGCTACTGCAAGTCGTGCAGGCTTATAGTACTCAATAC